>NZ_JBFAZX010000020.1:0-134904 GCF_040689395.1 Dactylosporangium sp. NPDC051484
GCAGGATGTCGCGTTCCTCCTCCAGCTCACGGACCCGCCGCCGCAGCTGCGCGTTCTCCTCCTCGACCGAACCGGCCGGCTGCGGCCTCGCCGAAGCCATCGGACCGCCAGCCCGTCGCTGGTTATCGGCCCGAACCCAGCTACGCAACGTCTCCCGATTGACGCCCAGATCGTCGGCGATCTGCGCGATCGTCGCTCCCGGCCGAGACCGGTACAACGCCACCGCGTCGGCCTTGAAGTCGGGCGGGTAGTGCTTATTCACCATCGTGTTCCAGGACTCCTGATCTCCCGGGACCATCAACATCCCAGGTTCAAGTGTCCAAGATCAGGGGGCAACTCCCACCACCGCCAACACCTGGTGGCTGCGCACCCGCATCGCCGGCCTCAACCTCCGCCGGCTGCTCAACCTCGGCCTCACCCGCCAACCCACCGGCTGGGCCATGGCCTGAGACCACCCAACCGCAGCTTCCCGGCAACCCACACCCCGCCATAAACTGCTTCATCGACGGGGAAGGCAAGCTCGCAGTCCAGCCACGCGCTGTGACCTACCGCCGCTCGACGGCCTCTTGAGACACCTTCCCCGCCACCCCTGACCCCGCCCTCCCCAGGAACCGGCATTTGTTCAGCGGTCTCCTAGAACTGCGCCAGCTGACCATCAATAACGTTGACCATTCCAGCCATTCACTGCAACTCGGGCGACGACCACGGCCGACCGCCCTGGACCCGACGAGCTGGTCCGCGCTGCACCGCTGCCTGGCGCAGCGAGAAGAGCTGGGAACAGCCAACCCGCACGTCATCGTCACGAAGGTCACGAAGACCGACGCATCACCTGCATCGCCCGCTTATCTCAGCCACGTCCTCGATCCGGCGGGCGTAGCACCCAAGCACCTGCGCAACACCCGACTGGTCGACCTCGTCAACGACTTGGATCCGAAGCTGGTCGCTGCGGTCTTCGGCATGGACGCCGAGAGCGTGCTGCCCTACCTCGCGGATCGGGTCGACCCGACCCGGCTACCACGGATGCGGTTGCTGATGCGGGTGACCTCGCCGGCGAGGTCGTCGTCGTAGCCGACGAGGACTTCCAGCTCGGCGAGGGCGTCGTCGCCGGTGTCGACCCGGCGCAGCGTGTGCGGCAGGGTGCGGGCGGCGTCCGCGATCACGTACGCGTCGCGGGCGTCGGTCTTCGCCGTGCCCGGGTGCAGGTCCGCGAGCCGGCGCATGACCAGGCCGGGCAGGTAGGCCACCTGGTGCCCACATGCGCGGGCGACGGCAACGGGCAGGGCGCCGATCGAGGCGGGCTGGTTGACCACGGCCAGGATCCGGCCGTGCCGGCCCAGTTTGTCGAACAGTTTCCGCAGGCCAGCCTCGGTGTTGGGCAGCGCCGCGTTGTGCAGCCGCTTACCGTCGCGGTTCAGGCCGACCGCGTGGTGGCCTTCCTTGCCGACGTCCAGCCCCAGGAACACGCCGTACTCGTCGTGCACGTCTTGCCCTTCCCACTGCTACCGTGGCTCGGCCGCTGGTCAGAGCGTCGGACTGCCGGCATCCACGTTACGAGGAGACCTACCCCGCACGCAGGGTGGCCGGGTCCCTATCAGCGGTCCGCCGACGCCACCCGGCCCGGCGACAACACCCCCCGGATCATGTGTACGACAGGGGGCGGTTAGTCATACCGAGCCGGGCGACCGAGCAGTCCCCGGCTGGGGACGATCAAAAAGGTAACGGGGTAAGCGGGGGCGTGATTTCCCAGCAGGGGCCGGTCGAATCAGGGATCTGGCGCAGGTTGGTGTCCCGCCGGGGGCACCCAAAAAGAATCAGCTCGGCCAACTTGCTGGACTTCCCGCTGACATGGCCCATGTCGGCGGGAAGTTGAGGCCATGAAAGCACGCGGGTGCGTTGCGTGGGATCAGTGCTGGTCAGTTCGAGAGTGCCATGTAAACCACTATCGCTGCGGCCAGCCCGCCCGCGCCAGTGAGCACGATCTGCTTGTTGGTCCGCTGGCGGGCTGCGATGTTGATGGCCTCGATCAGCACTGAGGCCGCGTGGTTGGTGGGATACGGCAGCAGTACGGCGCGGACCACCGTCGTGATCGCTCCGCCTTCGGGGGTAGCGAGCCATCGGGCAAGCCGGATGTCGGCGAACGCCAGGTCGTTGATCCACTCATTCGCGATGCTCTGGGCGCCTCGATGGTGCCAGCCGAACGGCTGTCTTCTCACCCAATAGTCCAGGTACGACGCTAAAGGTCCGTAGTCGACAGTACGCATGAACCACTCCTAATGGGATTAGCTTGGACGGCCTGCCCGTCCGGGTTCGCTCCACGGTAGGCTCTATATGTGCTGGCCAACAAGCCTTTTGGCCACGCGCAGGCGAGATTGCAAGATAACGGGCCTTTCACTGGGAGTACCTAAGATGAGCGATTCCACTGGGAGTACCTCGGAGCGGTTGACCACCGCACAACTGCTCGCGGTCGCCACCAACACTGATCCGAGCATCACCGCACGTCGCCTGGAGTTCTGGCGCAATGAAGGGCTTCTGCCGCATCCCGAGCGAACGGGGCAGGAGGGCACTCGACCCGTCTGGACCTACCCATCCGAGACCGCCGACCAGCTTCAAGCCCTTCTGCGACTCCGGGAGGCCACCAGGGATCCTGACGTTCTGCGAGCGGCGTTGTGGTTTGACGGTCATCCGGTGCCGACTGCCCTGGCCCGTGCGGCGATCGTCGGGTACATCCGCGAGATGTGCGCGGCCATGGACCGCGTGCTACAGCGTCAGGCACCTAAGGATGACCTTGGAGACGATGAGGCGCGGTCGGCGGCTCTTAAGCAAGTAGCCCGGGTGCTTGCCCGGAAGCGCGGGAAGTCCCTGCCTCGCCACGAACGCCAGTCACAGCAGGACCGCGACCGCGCTGTAGTCACGATACTGGGCCTCGCGCTCAACGATTCAAGCCTCGGGAACGTGTCTGACGAGCAGGACGCCGTTGCGGTGGAAGAACTGCTCGGCGTGTCGGCTGGCCGCAAACTCGGCATCGGCGATGCAGGACCATGGCTCTCGGGGCCGGCTGTCGACGGACTCGCCGACTTCGCCAAGTATGGCAGCGTCGTCGCGCTGATCGATGCCGTTGGGTCGATCGACGATGCGGCGCTCGAACTTGCCCGCAGCAACGCTCGGCTCCTGCTACACGGGGTTTCCTTCGCCGCACGGCTTGCCGACGCATTCACCGGCCGCCCCAACGTGACCGGCATGACCGCGCTCGCGGAGATCGGGCAGTCGCCCGAGGCTGGCATCTGGTTCACCGCGCTTCTGGCATCGCTCGGGCGGTCGCCCGCACATGCCGACAGCGTCGCGCAGATTGCCCAAGCCTTAGCAGAGTTCCAGGCCATCGAGGATCAGATCAGGACCATCGCGGCGATGCCAGAGCAAACGCGTGCCGCAGTGCTAAAAGGTCTGCCCGACATGCCCTTCGTTCAACAGGCTGGAGTTAGGCGCGCGATCGCGCAGTTCCAACCGCCCGAGTGAACCCTCGTGGTTGGCCCAATTGAATCCTGCCACGGTGGAGCATATGTAGCAGCATCCAAACCGCGTTCAGCTCACGGCCCGACTGTGACAGTCGGGCCAGTCGGAACCCGGCGGTCATAGGATCGGCGGGCGCTGGTTCGAATCTCCGGCGGCCGTGACCAACGGCGATACCGACATGGTCATCGACGGCTGTTGCTGGAGCTGTCGGGCGGGCAGTAGCAAGCGGTTCGTCCGCATCGAGGGTGTCGAACGCGCTCGAACCCGGTGGATCGAAGTGGCGTCCTAATGGGATATCCGGGAGAGCGCTCGAGCCGCTACGATAGATGCCGCGCGCGTCAAGATCCGGTCTTCGGCGATCGAGACGCGTCACGCTGTGTGGATCAGCCAGCCCGGCGTAAGGGAAGAATCGTCAGCCCTGCTGCGGTCCCGGAGGGTTCGGACCGTCCGACCGCGACCTGTGGCGATAACGGTGAAGGTCGACAGTTAGGTAGTCGAGTGAGCGGAAAGCCTGTTGCGTCCGGCGCAACGCCCTTCGAGGCGCCCCCGGAAACGCAGGTCCGACAGGTACGGGATGCGTTGCTGCGAGAATTCGGCGAACTGATAGACATATCGGATCTCGCCAACAAACCACCCAACGAGCGTGAGCAGTCACTTCTGTCGCGCGCCCTGGCCGCCCTGGCGGTGCGCGACCTGACCGGCTGCGAATCGGCAGCCGCCGCCGAGGCAGTCATCGACGGCCGGGACGACATCGGCATCGACGCGGTGGCCACCGACGAGAGCGCGTCGCATCTCTGGCTGGTCCAATCGAAGTGGAGCGACAAGGGTAGAGCACGGTTCGAGCTCGCCGACGCACTCAAGTTCATTGAGGGTCTTCGATACGTCGACGCTCGCAAGTTCGACCGCTTCAACATCCGCTTTCAGAACCTCGCGGACCAGGTCGCCGCCGTTCTCAGCAACCCGGGGTCGAAGATCACCCTGGTGACCGCCGTGATGCGGACCGACCCGCTCGCGCGCGACGTCGTGCAACGGCTCTCAGATGCCCAGGACGAGTTCAATCAACTTGGGAACATTCTCGACCAACGCAGCTATCTGGCCCGCGACATCTGGGAGGTGGTGCGCAACGACTTTACGGAACCGCCCATCGCGCTGACCGTCAGGATGCAGGACTACGTCAAGATCACCGAACCGTACGAGGCGTTCCAGGGTCTCGTCTCGGTAGCCGACATCGCGGCCTGGTATGACGACCACGAGGACCGCCTGTTCGACCGCAACATCCGCAAGCCGCTCGGCATCACGCAGGTCAACCAGGGCCTGATCGACACGCTGGCCGACGAACCGCACAACTTCTGGTTTTTCAACAACGGGATCACCCTCCTCTGCGACACCCTCGCCCCCGACTACTTCAGTCGGGCGACGCGGTCACCAGTCGCGCTCAAGCTGGACGGAGCCAGCGTGGTGAACGGCGCGCAGACCGTCCACGCGATACACCGGGCCTCCCGGAAGGACGCCGCAGCAATCGGCGACGGATACGTGACCGTCCGGGTCATCTCGCTCACGAACTGCCCGGCGGGCTTCGCGGACGCGGTGACCACGGCCACAAACACCCAGAACCGGGTCGAACGGCGCGACTTCGTCGCTCTCGATCCCGTTCAGAGGGCCATCAGAGAGGACTTTCTCCTCTCGCTCCAGAAGACGTACACGGTCAAGCGCGGAGAACCAGAGCCCTCACCGGAGAGCGGCTGCTCGGTGGAGGTCGCAGCCACCGCCCTGGCCTGCGCGTACCGCAACTCGGATTTCGCCGTTCGGTCCAAGCGCGGCATCGACCTGCTCTGGGAGCAGGGCACTCAGGGCGCCTACCAGCTGTTGTTCAACGCACAGGACCGGCCCTCTGCCCACCAGGTCTGGCGCAGCGTCCTCGTGCTGCGGGAGATCGATGCCACGCTCCACCGCACTGCGAAGAGCCGCCAGGCGCGAGCCGAGGCGATCGTGGAGCGGGGAGACCGGCTCATCGCGCACATCGTCTTCCAAGCTCTGGACCTCGACGGTATCGACGAACCCGACACCGACTGGGACGCGGTCCTCACCCAGGTGCCGAACGCTGTCGAACGTGCCACCGCCTGGCTCGTTCATCACGTTGATGCCGAGTTCGGTCAGAGTTCCCTCGTGTCCAGCACACTCGCTGACCCCGACCGCTGTCGTACCCTCGCAGGTCTGGTCCTGGCGGACCTGAAGCGCGGCGTCCCGGTCCCCGACCTGCCGCTGGAATACCGGATCGTGAAGATCCCGAAGCAACAGCGCCGACCCAATGCCGTGCCCACCCTGATTGATGCCAGAGTACTGGCGGACGGCACACCGCTGACCTACCGGGCCGCCGGCCGGCCCGAACGGGAAGCGATGGCCGCATGGCTCGCGGAAGACCCGAGTCGGGGCAGCGCGACGTGGGTCAACCAACGGGTACGCCCGGTCTTGTGGGCGGCCGACGGAAAGCGCTACTCCCCTTCCGGCCTGGTGCAGGAGATGTGGCGGTTGGCAGGGTGGAGCAAGGCGCCCGTCGCAGCCCAAGGTCCGTCCCGGTGGTACGTCTCCGGTGGGAAGTCGCTGTGGGCGCTGGCGCGAGAGACCCTGGCTTCCCTCAGCGACGACCCTGACGAGGACGCATAAGACGATCCACCACGAGTCCTGGACCCAGTCAAAATCGCTCGCACATGCTGTGAACTGGAGTTTCTCGACCGGGCTGACCATCGTCGGTATGGTTGTGCGGCGCGCAACGGCTTGCGCTAAGCGTCCAGCATTTGTCGTCGAGTGATCCCTCGTAAGGAGCCTTGTGAGCGCCCTTGGTAGTTTCATCTGGTCGATCGCCGACCAGCTTCGGGGCCCCTACCGCCCCAACCAGTACGGCAACGTGATCCTCCCGCTCACAATCCTGCGACGCCTCGACTGCATCCTTGAGCCCGACCGGGAGACGGTGCGCGCGCTGGCGGCGAAGTACGACAACCCTAACCGGCTCAAGATCGAGGTCAAGAAGGCGACCGATAGGCCGTTCTACAACACCTCGAACTACGCCTTCGCCAACCTGCTGGCTGACGCCGATGGGCTGGCGGACAACCTGGCCGACTATATCGACCGGTTCTCGCCCGATGTCGACGTGTTCCAGTACTTCGACTTCAAGAAGGAAATCCTCGCCCTGGAGAAGGCGGAGCTGCTGCGCGAGGTCATCACGTCCTTCAAGGCCGTCGACCTGCATCCGGGTGTCGTGTCCAACGCCGACATGGGCGATGCGTTCGAGTACATCATCCGCAAGTTCAACGAGGCCGCGAACGAGACCTCCGGCGACCACTACACCCCGCGGGACGCTATCCGGCTGCTGGTCGACCTTCTCTTCGCCGAGAAGGACGCCGACCTGACCGAGGCCGGCATCGTCCGCACGCTGTACGACCCCACCGCGGGCACCGGCGGCATGCTTGCCTTGGCCGAGGAGCACCTGCTTGCGCAGAACCCCGACGCGAAGTTGAGCCTGTACGGCCAGGAGTACAACCCGCAGTCGTATGCGATCTGCAAGTCCGACCTGCTGGCCAAGGGCCACGACACGACCAACATCGCCTTCGGCAACACGCTCACCGAGGACGCGTTTAAGGGCCGCCAGTTCGACTTCTGCATGTCCAACCCGCCCTACGGCGTCGACTGGAAGCAGTACGCCAAGGCGGTCAAGAAAGAGCGCGACGAAGCTGGCCCCTACGGCCGGTTCGCCCCCGGCCTCCCGGCGACCTCGGACGGGCAGATGCTCTTCCTGCTCCACCTGGCCCACAAGATGCGGGCGCCGGAGGACGGAGGCGGCCGGGTCGGTATCGTGATGAACGGCTCGCCGCTCTTCAACGGCGCCGCCGATTCTGGCCCCTCCAACATCCGCAAGTGGCTGCTGGAGAACGACCTGGTCGATGCCATCGTCGCGCTGCCGACGAACATGTTCTTCAACACCGGTATCGCCACCTACATCTGGATCCTCGACAACACCAAGTGTCCCGACCGCAAGGGCCTGGTCCAGCTCATCGACGGTTCGTCGTTCTGGACCAAGATGCGCAAGAACCTCGGAGCCAAAAACCGTGAACTCAGCGAGGAGGACCGCGCCAAGGTCGTCCAGTTGTACGCCGACTTCACCGATGCCGACCCGGGCTACGCCAAGGTACTGCGCAACGACGAGTTCGGCTACTGGACCATCACCGTCGAGCGCCCGCTCCTCGACGAGTCCGGCAGCCCTGTCGTCGACCGCAACGGCAAGTCCAAGGCGGACGCGAAGAAGCGCGACACCGAGAACGTCCCTTTCACCTACGGCGGCTCAACCGCCGGTGCGGCCGGCAAGGTCGAGGTCATCCAGGCGTACTTCGACGCCGAGGTGAAGCCGCACGTCCCCGACGCCTGGATTGACTGGACAAAGGTCAAAACCGGCTACGAGATTCCCTTCACCCGCCACTTCTATGAGTACGTCCCACCCCGCCCCCTCGCAGAGATCGACGCCGACCTGGAGAAGCAGGTCGCCAAGATCCTTGACTTGCTGCGAGAGGTGGAGCAGTGACGGGACCGCTCTGGGGCGCCTTGCCGGACGGGTGGCTGGCTGGCCAGGTCAAGAACGCTGCGACCGTCACGCTCGGCAAGATGCTGCAGAGCAAGGACTCCGGCAGCGACGTGCGTGCCCCGTACATGCGTGCTGCGAACGTGCAGCCCGACGGCGTTCTGGCTCTCGACGACGTGAACGAGATGTGGTTCGGCGACGCCGAGCTGGAGCAGTTGAGCATCCGAGCGGGCGACGTTGTCGTCGTCGAAGGCGGCCAAGGCGGGTTCGGTCGTGCCGCGTATGTCGACGAGGATCTCCCAGGCTGGGGATTCCAGAACTCGATCAGCCGGCTTCGACCGTTTGGCGACTTCGACGGCCGGTTCATCGCGTTCTATTTGATCGCGCTGCGCGCTAGCGGCTTCATTCGCGCCTACTCCAACGTTGTCTCGATGCCGCACCTCACCGCGGAGAAGCTCGCGAGGATTCCGATGCCGCTGCCGCCGCTGGAGGAGCAGCGCGCCATCGCCGATTACCTCGCCCGCGAGATCGCCCGCATCGACGCGCTCATCGACGAGCAGCAGCGCCTGATCGAGATGCTTCGCGAGCGGCGCCTGGCGGCGGTTGAGGAGGCGGTGTCCGTCGTCGCTACCGGCGGGGCGCGACTGAAGCACGTCATTAGATCGGTTCGGCAGGGGTGGAGCCCGCAGTGCTACGCGTGGCCAGCCGACGGTGTCGAGACTTGGGCCGTTCTCAGGGCTGGAGCGGCAAACGGCGGCCGTTTCCGTCCGATGGAGAACAAGGAGCTGCCGGAGGACGAGATCCCGCGCCCGGACATCGTTGTAATTCCAGGTGACCTTATCGTGTCGCGCGCCAACACCCGTGAACTGGTCGGCAGCGCGGCAGTGGTTGAAGGCGACTTTCCGCGGCTTATGCTCTGTGACAAGCTCTACGCCTTCTCACTGGATGAGAGTCGAGCCGATTCGCGGTTCGTAGCCTCAGTGCTCGGAAGCCGCAGGTGGCGCGATCTTATCGAGTTGGCTGCGACCGGCGTGAGCCACTCGATGCTCAACATCAGCCAGTCCGACATCGTGAACCTCCCGATGCCGCTGCCCCCCGTGGATGATCAGCGTCGCATCGTCGTGCGCTTGAACAGTGAGATCGCCAAAATCGATCATCTCATCGCGGAGACGGAGCGGTTTATTGAGCTCGTCCGTGAGCGGCGGGCTGCGTTGATCACAGCGGCGGTGACGGGGCAGATCGACGCACGGGAGATGGCATGATGGCCGATCACAACGAGGCCGTCTTTGAGTCCGAGATCTGCGCGTACCTGGAGTCCCACGGGTGGCGCTGCTCGGCGAACGACACCGGCTACGACCGGGAACGGGCGTTGTTCCCCGAGGATCTGTTCGCTTGGCTGAAGGAGACCCAGAAGCCGGCGTACGAGAAGTCGTTGAAGGCCGCAGGGTCGCAGGCGAAGTTCCTTGACGTGCTGACCACGGCGCTTGACAAGCCTCTCGAACATGGCGGCGGGACGCTAAACATCCTGCGCAACGGGGTGCAGTACATCAGCGGTGGCCGGCTGAAGATGGCGCAGTTCCGACCCGAGACCAGCCTGAACGCGACCACCAACGAGCAGTACGCGGCGATGCGGGTGCGGGTGATGCGGCAGGTGCATTTTTCAACCGCTGACCAGCGCAGCATCGATCTGGTCTTCTTCGTCAACGGGCTCCCGGTCGGCACCGTCGAGTTGAAGACCGACTTCACGCAGTCCCTCGATGAGGCGATCAACCAGTACCGCAAAGGCCGGCATCCGCTGACCAAGGGACGGCCGGAGCCGCTGTTATCGTTCGGGCATCGAGCGCTGGTGCACTTCGCGGTCTCCAACGACCTGGCCGCGATGACCACCCGGCTCGAGGGCGAGACGACGCACTTCCTGCCGTTCAACATGGGGCACGAGAGTGGCGCAGGGAATCCGCCGGGTGAGGGCGGGCGGTCGGCGACGGCGTACCTGTGGGAGCGGGTCTGGGAGAAGGACGCCTGGCTCAACATCATCGGCCGGCTGATGATCGTGGAGACCAAGGAGGAGTGGGATGTCGCGACCGGCACCTCGGTTCGGCGTACGAGCATGCTTTTCCCGCGTTTCCACCAGTGGGAGGCCGTGACGAACGTCGTAGCCGCGGTGCGCGAGGAGGGGGTGGGGCATCGCTACTTGATCGAGCACTCGGCAGGGTCGGGGAAGACGAACACCATCGCCTGGACCTCGCACCGGCTGGCGCGGCTGCACGTGAACGACAAGAAGGTCTTCGACTCGGTGATCGTGGTTGTGGACCGCACCGTGCTCGACGGGCAGCTCCAGGATGCGATCCGGCAGATCGACGGATCGGGGAAGATCGTGGCCACGATTAGCCCGGAGGACGTCCGCAAGGCGGGGGCGAAGTCGAAGTCCGGGCTGCTGGCGACCACGTTGAAGAACGGGGAGCTGATCATCGCGGTGACGGTGCAGACCTTCCCGTTCGCCCTCGACGAAATTCGGGCCGACGAAGGTCTGAAGGGGCGGCGGTTCGCGGTGATCGCCGACGAGGCGCACTCGTCGCAGTCCGGGCAGATCTCCTCCAAGCTCAAGGCTGTGCTGACCGCGGAGGAGGTCAAGGAGATCGAGGAGGGCGGTGAGGTCGACGTCGAGGCGATCCTGGCCTCGGAGATGACCGAGCGGGCCGAGTCGGAGAACATCTCCTACTTCGCGTTCACGGCGACGCCGAAGAATAAGACCTTGGAGCTGTTCGGTCGCAAGGGTCCTGACGGGAAGCCGGTCGAGTTCCACCTCTACTCGATGCGGCAGGCGATCGAGGAGGGCTACATCCTCGACGTGCTCAGGGGCTACCAGTCCTACGACACCGCGCTGAAGATCGCCGGTAAGGCTGAGAGCGGCGACGGTGGCGAGGTGGAGGAGGTCGCGGCGCGTAAGGGGCTGATGCGGTGGGTGAAGCTGCACCCGACCAACATCAGCCAAAAGGTGCAGATCATCGTCGAGCACTTCCATGCCAACGTCGCCCACCTGCTGGAGGGCAAGGCGAAGGCGATGGTCGTGACCGACTCGCGCAAGGCCGCGGTGAAGTACAAGAAGGCGATCGACGCCTACATCGCCAAGCGGGCCGCCAAGGACGCCTCGTACAACTACCGCACCCTGGTCGCCTTCTCCGGCTCGGTGACGATGACCGAGGACGAGGAGTGGGCTTCGGACTGGGGGCCGCAGCCGAGCAAGGACGACGAGTTCACCGAGGCCAACCTGAACCCCGGCTCCGGCTCGGACCTGGCCGCCGCCTTCAAGGGCGTGACGTACAAGATCATGCTGGTCGCCAACAAGTTCCAGACAGGGTTCGACCAGCCGCTGCTCTCGGCGATGTACGTCGACAAGAAGCTCTCCGGGGTCACTGCCGTGCAGACGCTGTCCCGGCTCAACCGCACCCATCGCACTGCGGGCGGGGAGCAGAAGCGCAAGACGTTTGTCATTGACTTCGTGAACAAGCCTGAGGACATCCGGGCTGCGTTTGAGCCGTACTTCACCAATGCCACCCTGGAGACCGAGACCGACCCGTACGTCGTCGTCCACCTCGCCACCAAGCTCGCCCAGGCCGGGATCTATACGCCAGAGCAGGTGCGCGAGGTCGCCGAACTGTGGGTCACCCGGAAGGGCAACAACGCGCTCTCGGCTGCGATCAGCCCGGCCAAGAACGACTTCGCCCGCCGATACGCGGCGGCGATCGAGGCCGACGACAAGCTCACCCTCAACACCCTCGACCTGTTCCGCAAGGACGTCTCCACCTACGTCCGGCTCTACGACTTCATGAGCCAGATCGTCGACTACGGCGACCCGCACATGGAGATGCTGTCGATCTTCCTGCGGCTCCTGGAAAAGGTCATCGCCGACACATCATGGGCCGCGGAGGTCGACCTTTCCGACGTGGTCCTGGTCGGGGTCAAGCACACCAAGGGGACCCCAGTCGACATCTCGCTGACCGGTGACGGCGAGCTCAAGGGCATCGGCGCCGCGGGCACCGGCACCCGGAAGGAGCCGAGGTACGTCGCACTACAGATCGTCATCGACAAGATGAACGACCTCTTCGGCGCCGAGTCGTTCGCCGAGTCTCAGCTTCGTGAGTTCGTGCAGGGACTGGTACAGCGGCTGCTCGCCTATCCGGACCTGGTCAACCAGGCCAAAGTGAACTCGAAGAAGCAGTTCATGGAATCGCAGGACTTCCAAGCGGCGGTCACCGAGGCGGTCGTCGACAACCAGGAGGCCCACAACACCATGGCCGACTACTTCTTCAGCGACGGCCCTGGCATCAGCGCCGTCATCATGGCGCTCGCGGACGCCTTCTATGAGGCAGCGATCGATCAGCGGACGGACGCATGAGCAGGCCGGCCGCAGCCGCGCGGCTGGCCGGCACGGCCTGGGTATCGTGAATCGATGCCCGAACCTATGCGCGTGGTGCTCGCCGCCAGCGGGGCCGAGCAGTTCAACATGCTGCGTGACACCTGCCTGGCGGCGGGCCATGAACCGGTTGCGTACGTAGTGTCGCGGTCGATGCGTCCCCGTTCACCTGTTGATGCGTGGATGGCCGGGTCGCTTTCGAAGATCGTGGCCCAACTGCCGGACGGGATTGACCTTCTGGTGCCAGCGAGCGGTGCTGGACTGGCCCGTCAACTCGTCGGTTACCGGCCGGATCTGGTGGTTGTGCACGGCTTCAACTGGCGGCTGCCTGTGCAGGTGTTGGAGATGGCGACGCACGGGGCGATCAACATCCATCCGTCGTTGTTGCCAAAGTATCGTGGACCCGCGCCGGTGTTGGCGGCGATCCGTGCGGGCGACCAGAGCATCGGGCTGACGGTGCATCGGATGGACGAGGGGTTCGACACTGGACCGATCCTCGTACAACGCGGCGGGATCGTCCTCGATGAGTGGGTCACCCCGGAGCTGCTGTGGTCGCGGATGGGGCATGTGCTGGCGGAGGCGCTCGCTGAATCCCTGAAGATGGTCGCCGGCGGGGCGCTCGGCAGGCCGCAGGGCGACGCTGGAGCGAGTTACGCCGGGTTCATCGAGCCGGAGTTCTCCGTCATCGATTGGGGCCGTACCGCCGCGCAGGTTCACGACCAGGTGCGGATGTTCGCGTATCTGGGGCGGGCGCCGGTCGGGGTGGTTGACGGTGTGAGGCTGCGCGTGGTTCGCACTTCGCTGGCTGAGGCCGACGGGCTGCGCGTGGAGTGCGCCGACGCTCCGATCTGGATTGTCGAGTCCGCCCCGGAGGCGGATCAGCCGTTCGGGGCTTGACCCTGCAGCCGGTCGCGCAGAGCCGTCGCGGCAGGGTCGTGGAAGTGTTCCAACAGCGCCAGGGCCTCTGCGCAGCGGGCCAGTGCACTGTCGGTGTCGCCGAGTCGTCGGCTGGCATCGGCCCAGGACGCGAGGGTGCACGCGTGGTGCCATCGGCTGCGCATGTCGCGCTGGGTGGCTGCGGCGACGGTGTAGAAGTCGACCGCCTCTTCGAATCGGCCGAGGTCCTGGTACACATTGCCGGCGCCGGCAATGGCGATGGCTTCACGGATCCGGTCGCCGACGCGTCGCTGGAGTGTGGCGGAGCGTTGGTAGGACTCCAGTGCCTGGCCGGGTTCGCCGGCGGCGCGTTGGATATGGCCGAGTTCGACGAGCCAGTGCCCGAGCCACATTTGGTTGTCAGCATTCTCGGCGATGGTGATTGCGGCGCCGATATGGTCGTAGGCGCTGGGTAGATCACCGGTCTCCCGTCGTAGCCGGCCAAGGAGATACAAGGCATTGCCCTCGCCGAAACGGTCGCCGGACCGCCGCAGCGTCCTCAGCGCGTCCTCCAGCGGCAGGGCGGCCTCAGTGTGCCGATGCAGTTCCAGAAGCGCTTGGGCTCGGTTCGCGTCGAGGTTCCCGATCCAGTACCCGTCGTCGAGGTCGGCGGCGATGTGTCGTCCCTCAGCGAAGGCCGCCACAGCGTCGTCGAGGCGGCGGCTACCCAACGCGACCAGCCCGAGCGCGTTGTGGGACATCGCCTCGCCGCGACGGTCACCGAGGCGTTGCCTGATCTCCAGTGCAGACCGGTGGCTCGTCGCGGCGTCGTCGAGGCGGCCTGATTGTAGGTACGCGGCGCCGAGATTCGCGTGCGTCCACGCCTGGCCGGTAAGGTCACCGGCCGCGATGGCGCTGGTGAGGCCGATGTGGCCGGTGGCCAGCCAGTCGTCGAAGGCGTTCTGCAGCGCGCAGAGGCGGCCGAGGACCACGGCGAGTCGCCATGCGAGTGGGTGCAGATCCGCGTCGGCGGCGGCGCGGGTCGCAGCAGCGAGGTTGTCGCTTTCGGTGGTGTACCGCTGCTGCGCGGCGTCGGACGTCGCCAACTTCGGCAGCAGCGGGTCGGCGTCCGCTGGGATGGAGTGGATCAACGTGCTGGTGTCGAACCCGGTGAGGTGGTGCAGTACGGTGGCCGCGGCGTGGAGGTACCAGCTGATGATTCGTCGCAGCGCGGCCGTGCGCTCTGTCTGGTCGTCGAGGTCGCGTGCCTGGTCGTGGGCGTAGGCACGCAGCAGGTCGTGGAACTCGTATCGGCCTGGTGCCCGCTGGTCGAGCAGGTGCGCGCCGACGAGGATGTCCAGGTATCGGCGGGTGGTGCGCAGGTCGTGTCCGCCGAGCGCGGCTGCGGCCTCGGCGCTGAACTGGTTGCCCGGATGCAGGCCCAGTAGCCGGAACAGGCGGGCGGCGGGTTCGGGCAATGCCCGGTAGGACCAGGCGAAGACGGTGCGTACGGCGTCGCTGTCGTCATCGTCGCCGGGGGTGAGTGCCTCCCACAGCGCTGACTCGTCGCGGAGGTCGGCGATCAACTCGTCGAGACGCATCATCGGCCGGCTGGCCGCGCGTTCGGCGGCGACGCGTAGCGCGAGGGGCAGTCGTGCGCACAGCCGGGCCAGTTCGACGAGTTCGTGGCGCCGGTCGTCGGTACGGTAGCGGCTGGTCATGATGCCCAGTAAAGCAACGGCGTCGTCCTCGTGCAGCACGTTGAGTCTGACGCGGACCGCGCCGTCGCGGGCGACGAGCGCGGACATGCGGTCCCGGCTCGTCACGACGGTAAGACAGGTGTTCGTACCGGGCAGCAACGGGCGCACCTGGGCAGCGGTCGCGGCGTTGTCGAGGACGATCAGGACACGCCGGCCGGCGAGCACCGACCGATACAGCGACGCCCGGTCGTCGACCTCAGCAGGGATCGCCGCTGAGGGGACGCCCAGGTCGCGCAGGAACCGGGTGAGGACCTGACCGCCTGTGGCGGGTGCTCCCGGGTCGTAGCCACGCAGGTTGACGTACAACTGGCCGTCGGGGAACCGGTGCCGGATGGCGTGCGACCACCGCAGCGCCAGAGACGTTTTGCCGACGCCGGCGGTACCTGTGATGACCGCGACGGTCGTCGCGTGGGATTCGGGTCGCTCAGCGATGAGGGCCCCGTCGAGCGCGGCGAGTTCGATGTGTCGATTGACGAACGCGGACACGTCACCGGGCAACTGTGACGGGATGACCGCGAAGGACCCCGGCCCATGGTGGTGGACGTGCACCCCACCGTGGATGTCACGGGCCTGCACGATGTCGCCGGAAGCGCCGCTGGCATCCACTCGGTTGCGATGACCCGGCGGCTCCGCTGAAGGACCTGGAGATATGGCAGGCATACGGCGACCGAGGTCAGGGTCTCGGCGGGGGCAGTGGGGAGACCTCCCTGTCGAAGAATGAGGCCAGGGGTTCGCCCTCGTCGTAGAGTGCCCGGGTAAGCAGTCGGCAACGTTCGACCAGGCCGCGGTCGCGGAACCGGCGACCCGCGCACAGGACACCGTCTTCGTCGTAGACGGGCTCGTACAGCACCGTCGACCCGAGCGTGGCGAACTCCGGCACCAACCCGTCTGACTCCAGTTCAGCGATCTTGTCCGGACCGACGACCCGGATCAACGCGCCGGCCCGCTCACGGGCCCGCAGCAGGTGCAGCTCCCACTGCAGATACGGGATGATCGGCGGCTCGACAACCCGGACCCGGTAGGTGGCGAAGCCGTGCGCAGCAACCTTTCCGTAGTAGTCGGCCAGGTCGTCGCGGCGGGCCTCCAGCAGCCGCAGCGCCTCGCTCCAGTTGCCTTCGGCGAACGCCCGCCAGCTGTCGTCGCCGGGTTCGCGGAAATGCTGCTGGCGTTCCAGCTTCCAGAAATCTCCCTCTTCGATCGACCAAAAGTCTCGATCGAAATCAAGGAAGTATTCGTCCAGCGGCAACAACTCGCTGTTGACGCCATCGAGAAGGTCAGACATCGGGGATGTCGGCACGCGCGGCCAGCATCGTGCGGCGTGGGATGACCACCACGCGCTCATCCGGACCGACACTTGCGTCGGCGGGCAACAGCGGCCGGTAGTGCTCAGTCAGGTCACGGCCGACAACCGCAATGTCACCGTTGTCGAGTTCCCAGATGTCTGGGCAGCCGTTGTCCCCACCAGTCGCGTTCAACTCTTCGGCGGATCTGCCCCAGCGGCGCAAGAATCTCGCCGCGGTGTCCGGCTCCCAACCGACGCCCACAGCCACCTCCCGAGGACTCGCCGCAATGACATTGACTTTCGGTAATGCTACTAGCACATTGCTGGTAGTGGAACGAGAGGACGTCGACCATGGATGAACAGTTCTGGACGCCCGTCGCCGTCGCGCTGGCCACAAAGACCGCCGAGACGCTCGCTGAGGGCGCCAAATCCGCGATCACTGCCCTGATGGCAGTGGTACGACGCCGGTTTGAACGCAGACCCGACGCCCAGGCCGCGCTCGATGCCGCCGAGGCCGATCCGAGCGACCCCGGACGTATCCAAGCGCTCACCACCGCTCTCCGAACGGCAGCAGCCGCCGATCCCGACTTCGCCGAGGCACTGCGGGCTGGGTGGCGGGAGGTGAGCGCCCACATTGAAGTCCCCGATGCCGGGAACGTCAACCACATCACCGGCGCCATCACCGGCAACGTGGTTCAGGCACGAGACATCAGCGGCGGCGTCACCTTCGGACAGCGGTGACACGCTGGCCAGCGCCCACCCACCGAAGGAACTACAGGACCCCGGCAACGGTCGTTAGCTGATGCCAAGCAGGGTCAACGGACGGTTTGCGCTACGGGCGTGGTGGCGGATAGAGCCGAGATGCCGGTCAGTCGGAGGGCGCCAAGGGCGGCGTTGCGTAAGGCGGCGGCCATGACTTGAGGGCCGGTGCCGGTGCGGATCTGGGACCGGTCTTTGTCGTAGGTGACGTCGCGGACCCAGCGGACTTGGGCTGTCTCATCTCAGCGTGACAGGGAGGGATCGGCCGATCTTGAGCTACGTCAGGTCGAAGTCTCCAGCCTTGGCGTCCTCGATGAACGTGGCCCACTCATCTCGGCTGAAGGTGAGGATCGGGCCGTTGCCGTGTTGCTTGGTGTCGCGTACCTGGACGGCGTCGTCATGTAGGCGGACTTCCACGCACGACCCGTTGTTGTTGCTGCGCGTGGACTTGCGCCAGGTGTCATCGAGCGTGGACATGGCGTGCTCCCATCATGGTCGCTCCGCTGCTACCTCCTCGATCAGGGTAATGGAGCGAGCAGGACTGAGGGCAGCGGCGCGGAGGTTGTTGAACGCCACGTTATACCTGCGTACGTCGGCGCCTTCAACAAAGATTCCACCGGTGAGCCACTCCACGTAGACCACGTCCTGGTCGGAGTCCTGCTCGAACTCGATGATCGTGAAGTTCGTGGGAGGGGCGGGGTTCGCTGTGTCCCTGAACGGCAGGACCTGAAGTTTCACGGTCGGTAGTTGCGCCAGTTCGATCAGGCGAGCGTACTGCTCCTGCATGACGTTGGCCCCGCCGATCACGCGACGGATGACAGCCTCATCCAAGATGACCCACAACCGAAGTCGGGCGAGAGCGGCCTGCCGCTCCATCCGAACCCGCACCTTGCTCTCGATCGTGGTGACCGAAACGGCTGGCTCCGGTGCCTGCGCAGCGGTGTTGAGTAGCGCTCGAGCGTAGTCCTCGGTCTGCAGCAAGCCGTGGACCGTCACGGGCTCGTAGACCCGAAGTTCGGCTGCTTCGGACTCCAGCCCCACGTACGTGGCGTACGAGTCCGGCAACGCGTCGGCGTACTGCGTCCACCAGGCGCGTTGCTTGCCCTGCCGCGCCAGCGTCATCAGCGCTTCGACAGTCTCCGCCTCGGTCACGCCGTAGTGGCTCAGTAGCTCCCGCAGTTCCTTGGGCTGAATGCCCTGCCGGCCGCCTTCGATCTTGTAGAGCTTGCTCGGCGAGGACCACTCCATCAGCGTGGCTACTTGCTCGCCGGTCATGTTGGACAGCTTGCGAAGTCGAGTCAGCTCTTGGCCCAGCCTGCGGCGAGGGACGGTCGGGCTTGCACTGGTCACGGGTCGCAGTGTCACCTATAACCGCCCCTGACACAAGAACCTGCGTTCAGAATAATCGACAAGCGTACTCATATTGCCCATGCGAATAGCATATGCGACTGTAACTCAGGGTGGCGTTCCGTATCCGCGAGGATGAGGGCCGCCGCGCCCATCCGTCACCACAGCCCACAGGAGGACACGTGGCCGAAGAGCAGCAGCACCCGACCTGGTGTGAACGCGCATCGTGCACCGCATACGTCGCGGGGATGCAACCGCTGCACAGGAGCGCGCCGTTCGTGATCGCCGACGATGACCCGTCCACAGTCGTACTCATCCATCGGGAGACCGAAATCGAGGGGTGGGCCGAGTACCTGGTCATCAGTAAGGTTGACAACCCAACCCCACAGCCGTGGTACCTAGCCGAGCCGGTCGGCAACCGGGAGATCAGCCTCCCGCAGTCCTCCGCGGGCGCGGCGCTGCAAGCCCTGGCGTCAATGGCCTGACTGAATCGAGAGGCACCGCTCTAGGCCCGGCGGTCCGGTGTCCAAGATTGCGAACCCGGACGGCTCCGACGAGACTGCGATCTCCGGCCAGCACTGACACCTGCGCGAGCCGGTCGGGTCGAGAGGGGCAGGGACATCTCCCGAGCACCTCAGCCGTGGCATGGTTCGTGTACCCGGGCCGAGAAGATGGTGCAACTGCTGCGACCCCCGGTGCCCATCGGGGACATCCGGGGGTCGCCAGTAGATGCCGATCAAACGAAATTTGCCGGATCAACTGGGGTCGCACGCGCCGATGAGGACGATCCATCCCAACAGCAACGAGGGACCCATCGCAACCTTCTGAACGCGGCGCCGTCGCACGGTTGCGAAAATCAGTATCGTGAGTGCCTGCGCCACGAGGCCGGTGAACAGCCCGAGGAATGCGGCCGGGCAGTCGATCCGCCCCAACGAGAACGTCATCGCGCCCGCGAGGTGGACGCAAGACCAAGTTGCCCAGGAAAGGCAAGCGCCACCGCAAGCAGGGCGCCGGTTGTCACCGCGCCGGCAAGCAACGCGTGCATGGGGTGGCCAGCCGCATGCTGTTCCCGAGCGAAATGGCTCCATTCCTGCATCCTTGTCCAGCCGCACATATTCTGGCCGTTTCCGCGCATGCTCCGACAGGACTAGCTAGGGAGCCGTTATGACGTGGTGGGCAACGAGAGTTTGATGCAGCAAGAGCGCTTCTCTGCCTTCTCGCCAGCCGACCGATCGCGAAGGGCGTGGAAACTCGCTCGATCGTGGTAATGCGAGTGCGTCCTGTGGGAGTGATTGCGTAGGTCGAACGTTCAGTTCGGCTGCGGGTTCGCTGTGGTTAGCCTGCCTTTTGTCAACCGATCCAGCGCCCGTGCCAAGGCGCGGTCGCCAGGCCGGTGACCGCTTCATGTGGCGAGCTGCCCGCCTAGTTCGCAGTAGCGGATATTTCGGCCCTGCAGCCGGTCGGTATTGGACGTGCCAGCTGGGCGGCTGGTTCCCGTGGGTGCAAGGCTTCACTTCCCTCGCCAGCGCGCAACTTGCGCGCTGCGACTTCGCGCCATAACTGGTAGTGGCAGACGACGTTGTACGTTCGGACGGATGTCGATGCAACTCGGGAAAAGGGAACGGATGTGACTTGAACCGGGACACGGCAGGTGGCGGCGGTAGGTGTTGCCTTCGCCGCTTTGATCAGTTGCTCCGAATCCCGCGCTGCAGCGCGGGTAGCCCGCTATACATCGCTCCAGCACGAGGAGGACGAACTCATGAACCGCCACACGGGGGCGACAGTGCTTGTAACAGGACTGAGTCTAGTGCTGACCGGCTGTGGCTCCACGCCGCCGAACGGCGCCCCGCATGCGTCGGAAGCGCCGTCGCTAATAGCGACGCCCACTCTGACGGTGAGTGCGGCTGAGCGCGAAGGGCTGGCGGTATACCGCGGCATGTGGGGCGCCTTCGTTGAGGCCGCGAAGACGTCAGACCCGGACGCGCCTGACCTACGTAGGTATGCGTCGGACAACGCGCTGAAGCTGATCGTCAGTTCGCTGTACACCAACCGGGATCAGGGAAAAGTCTCCAAGGGGCCACTGGTACTCGACCCGAAGGTGACGGAGCTGAGGCCGCCGAATGAGCCGAGCGAGGCCACGATCCTCGACTGTGTGGACTCCACGAACTGGCTGGAATACAAGGCATCGGGCGAGTTGTGGGACGACAAGCCGGGCAGCAAGCACCGGACCACCGCGACGGTGAAGCGTGTGGACGGCGTATGGAAGGTCTCCTCCTTCGTCCTTGAAGGGCCGGCGACATGCTGACCACGTATCGACGCCAAACACCCCAGCGCCTGGTGCTCGTCGCGGTGCTTGGGCTCACGACCATCGTGGCGGCGCCGAGGCCAGCGATCGCCGCAGATGCCACCGGCGGCGTGCAGTGCCCGCCCGGCTCCACCAATCCGTCGTGCGACGTCAGTGCCGAGACGAAGGGGAACTCCGGGGACACCAGCACCGGCAACAACAAGGGCGGTCGTGGTGGCGACGGTAAGTGCCGCAATCCGTCTGGTGCGGAGATCCCGTGCGAGCGAAATGGGGCGCGGGCAGGCGCCGACGGGTGCTATTACGCTCCGATCGATCCGTCGCCATCGACGATTGCCGCGCTGGGCGGTCAGCCCGCCGGTGAGGGTGGCTGGTACATGCGGACCTGCTACTCACCAGTTGCTGGTGGCGAGCAGGGACTCGGTGGGCTGGTGTGGATTGCGGGCGCCCCTCCGGTGGTGTCTCCTGCGGTGCTGGCGCGTCAGGCGCGAGCGCGGCTAGACCTGCCCGCTGCTGTGATCAAGACGAACCCGCCTGGTGATCAGCTCGTGAACCTGCCGGTCTGGTTGGCCCTCGAACCGACATCGTGGAAGTCGCAGTCGGCAACCGCCTCAGTCCCGGGCGTGAGCGTCACGGCGACAGCGCGGCCGGTGCAGGCGAGCTGGTCGATGGGTGACGGGACCACGGTGTCCTGTGCCGGGCCGGGGACGGTGTGGAGTGCGGGTACCGATCCAGTTAAGGCGTCGCCTGACTGCGGGCACATCTACCGGCGCTCATCGGCCGCCGCTGCGGGCGGCATCTACACGGTGAAGGTCACGGTGATCTGGGAGGTGACCTGGGCCGGGGCCGGGCAATCCGGCTCGGTGCCGGGGTTGACGACGACCGGGCAGGCGCGGACGCGGGTCCAGGAGTCGCAGACGGTCGTCAGCTAACGCGATCACGTTTCGTCGTTCGAGCGCCACTTCGAGGAAGGACACGGTCATGGCGCTAGGTTCCGTGCGCCCAAAAACAGGTCTGGAAGAACGTCCATCAGCTCCCGCGACGCGTACCGGACGGGGACCGTGGCGGGCGGCGCGGCGTCGTCGCCGGTTGCCGTTCGTCGCGCTGGGCGGCTTGTTGGTCATCGTGTGTGTGTTGGCCTATGCGTACGGCGCGGTCCGGCTCGGCGACCGCGTCCAGGTGCTCGCGGTGGCCCGGCCGGTCGCGGCCGGTCGGCCGCTCACGGGCGCGGATCTCATGCAGGTGTCCGCCGCGCGGGATTCGGGGGTGCGGCTGATACCGGCGACCAATGCGGTGCAGGTGGTCGGTCGTACGGCGGTGGTGCCGCTGGTGGCCGGCACCCTGCTCAGCCCGCAGCTGCTCGGGGACGCAGCGTTTCCGCCCGCCGGGAAGGTAACCGCCTCGGTGGCGCTGAAGTCGGGCCAGTATCCGCAGGGGCTTGCGGCCGGGGCGCGGGTGGACGTGTACGTCGCTGTCAATTCGCAGGGCGGCGCGCAGCCGGCTCCGGCGGCCAGCTCGGCGCCGGGCGGTGCTGTTCCGGCCCGGTTGTCGGCTTTCGTGCTCGGGGTTGACCTGGCTGGTGACGGTCAGGGCGCGGCCGTGGTCACGTTGCTGCTGGACGCCTCGGACGGGTCTCGGTTGGCGGCGGCTCCGCCGGGCGGTGTGGTGTTGATGCAGACCGCGCCGGGAGGGAACTGAGATGCCGCTGCTGGCAGTGACCTATGTGAAGGGCCGGCCGGGCGCGACGACGACGGCGCTCGGGCTGGCCGCGACCGCCCCAGCCGAGGTAGGGGCGGTGCTGGTGGAGTGTGACCCGGCGGGCGGGGATCTGATGCGCCGGCATGAGTTGGCGGCGGCGCCGAGCGTGGTCGATCTGGCCGCCGCCGCCCGAGGCTCGGCGAACGCCGGGAACGCGGTGGATGTGTTCGCTACGGCGACGCAGGCGGTGACACTGCGGGACGTAACGGTCCCGGTGGTGGTTGCTCCGGCGGGTGGGGCGCAGACCCGGGCGGCGCTGCCGGAGTTGACCGGCATCGGGCGGGCGGTGTTCGCCGCCGCCGACCGGACGGTGGTGGCCGACTGCGGCCGGTTGACGCCCGGCTCGCCGGTGTGGCCACTGTTGCGGCTGGCCGAGGTGGTCTTGGTGCTGGCGCGTGCCCACACTGACGAGTTGGCCCATGTGCGTGAGCATCTGGGCGAGCTGGTCGATGCGGGCGCTGGACAAGTGGTGGTGCTGCTCGGCGCCGGCGGGGTGTACCCGGCACCCGATGTGGCGGACGTGCTGTCCAGACACGTCACGGAGGAACTGGCCCGCGACCCGCAGGTGGTCAGTGTGCTCGGTCCCCTGCCCCGTGACAGGCGGGCGGCGGGGGTGCTGGGTGGGGAACTGGTAGCCGGGCGGCGGTGGCGGCACCTGCCGTTGATGGCCGCGTACTCCCGCCTGTGGACTGCCCTTGCCCCGTACCTGTCGACCGTGGCAGCCGAGCAGTCAGAGCACGTCCCCACGGAGGCGACGCCATGACGCGCCCGTTGCTGCCGGACAAAACCGACGGGGACGCTGGCGAGATCGCCGTGGTGCGGCGGGTGCGCCGTGAGGTCGCCGAGCGACTGACCCGGGCCACTCGGGCGCACGAGAAGACCACAAGCAAGCCGATGCCGGCCGGCGAGCAGGCGGCCATGACGCGTCGGCTGATCATGGAGGCCCTCGACGGGTACGCCACGGACGAAATGAATGCCGGCCGGCCGCCGCTGCGCCCGGAAGCGGAGTCGCGCGTCGCGCGTGCGGTGGCGGACATGCTGCTCGGCGCGGGTGGGCTGCAGCCGCTGCTCAACGACGAACGGGTCGAGGAAGTCAACGCCAACGGCTGCGACCAGGTGTTCGTCCGCTACGCCGACGGCAGCCGCGCGCAGGTCGGGCCGGTCGCCGACTCGGACGCGGAGATGGTGGAGCTGATCCGCCGCCTCGCGGCCGACGCCGGTCGGGCCGAGACCGGCGGCGAGGGTGCCGAGGAACGGCGCTGGGACCGGGCCGCGCCGATCCTGAACCTGCAGCTCGCCGATGGTTCCCGCCTGCACGCGATCATGTCGGTGACGAAGCGGCCGGCGCTGTCGATCCGCCGGCACGGCTACGTCAAGGTCACCCTGGTCGACCTGGAGCAGCTCGGCACCGTCAACCTCGTGCTGCGCGAGCTGCTGACGGCGGCGGTGCGGGCGCGGTTGAACGTCCTCATCGCCGGGCGCACTGGCGCGGGCAAGACCACCCTCCTGCGCGCGCTCGCTTCGGCGATCCCACCGGCCGAGCGGATCTTGACGATCGAGGACACCTACGAGCTCGCGCTCGACGCGGACAAGGCGGTACACCCGGACGTGGTGCCGTTGCAGTCGCGGGAGGCCAACGTCGAAGGCGAAGGCACCATCGATATGAGCATGTTGTTCCGCTCTGGGCTGCGGATGTCCCCGGACCGGGTGATCGTCGGGGAGATCCGTGGCCACGAGGTCATCCCGATGCTCAACGCCATGTCGCAGGGCAACGACGGCTCGTTGGGCACCATCCACGCCTCGTCGAGCGCCGGGGCGTTCAACAAGCTTGTGCTCTACGCCGCGCAGGCCCCGGAACGCCTCGACCCGGCCACCACCAACCTCCTCGTCGCCGAGGCGGTGCACCTGGTGGTGCACCTGGGGTTCACCGACCATGGCTGCGGCCGGGTGCTGACCTCGGTGCGGGAGGTGATCGGCGCCGATGGGCTGGCCGTCGCCTCCAACGAGGTGTTCCGGCCTGGTGTGGACGGCCGGGCCGTGCCGGGGTCGCCGCCGTCGACCCGGCTGCTGTCCGCGCTGGCCGCGTGTGGGTTCGACCCGGGTCTGCTTGATGACGCCCGCGCCGCCCCGGGTGGGGGGTGGGCGTGATGGCGCTGTCCGTGCCGCTGGCGGCGCTGCTGGGCGCGGGAACCGCATTCGGGCTGCTGCTGGTCGTGTTGAACCTGTTCCGCCGAGACGTCGGGTCCATCGACCTCGAAGGCGGCCTCGATATGGAGTCGTGGATGTCGAGGTTCGCGTCGGGCCGTGGACCGATCGACCGGCGGCGGGTAGCCCTGTGCCTGGCCGTGGGCGTTGTCGCCGGGGTGGTGACCCGCTGGCCGGTCGCGGCAGCCCTGTCGGCGGTCGGGGCGTGGGTGCTACCACAGATCATCGGCCCGGACCGCGACCACGGCCGCCGGGTCGCCCGGATCGAGGCCATCGCCACGTGGACCGAGGCGTTGCGGGACAACCTGTCCGGCGCGGCCGGGCTGCAACAGGCGATCACCGCCAGCGCGATCGAATCCCCGGAGCCGATCCGTGACGAGGTGACCCGGCTGGCCACCCGCCTGCAGCGCAGTTGGCGGCTGTCGGATGCGCTGCGCGCGTTCGCCGCCGAGTTGGCCGATCCGACCGCCGACCTGGTGGTCGCCGGGTTGGTCATGGCGGCGCGGGGCAGCGCCGGGCAGCTCGGCGACGTGCTGGGTGAGCTGGCCACGTCCGCGCGGGCGAAGGTCGCCTCCCGGCAGCGCATCGCCGCCGGCCGCAAACGCAACCGGACCTCCGCCCGGGTCATCGTCGGCACCACGCTGGGCATGGCCGGTGTACTGGCACTGCTCAACCGGGGCTACCTGGCCCCGTTCGACTCGACGTCCGGTCAGCTCGTGCTGCTGGCCGCCGGTGGCTGCTTCGCGGTCGCGTTCGGCTGGCTCGGCCGGCTGATGCGCGACCGCGACACCGCCCGCATCCTGGCCGGGGTCGCCGGCCCGGCCGAGTCCGACTCCCCGGCGCGGGTGGTGTCGACGTGACCGGGATGGTGCTGCTGGCCGGGCTCGGTACCGGCCTCGGGCTGTGGCTGATCGTGGTGGGCTGGTTCCCCCGGCCACCCCGGCTGGACAACGCCCTCGACGCCCCGCACGGCCTCGACCGGACCACGGACGTGCAGCCTGACACACGCTCCTCGGGGTGGACCGGGCGATGGGGGCGTCCGGCGGTGCGGTCGCTGCGCCGCGCCGGGCTGCCCCTTGCCTCGACCCGCCGGGACCTCGCCACGGTCGACAAGCCGGTCGACGTGCACCTGGCCGAGCAGGCGACAGCGACGGTGTTCGGGCTGCTGCTGCCGCCGGTCGCCGCATCACTACTCGCTCTCGGCGGTGCCGGTGCCGGTGCCGGCCTCGCCATGCCGGCCGCGGCGTCGCTGCTCCTCGGCGTGGCCGGGTTCCTCGCACCGGAACTGTCAGTACGTTCGGAGGCGGCCAAGCATCGGGCGGCGTTCCGTGATGCCCTGTCATCGTTCCTCGACCTGGTGGTGATCAGCCTCGCCTCCGGATCCGGCGTCGACCAGGCCCTCGACGACGCGGCCAAGGTCGGCTCCGGCCCCGCCTACATGGAGCTGCGCTACGCGCTGACCGAGGCACGCCTTGCCCGGGTACCGCCGTGGGACATCCTCGCCGCGCTCGGCCGCAGGGTAGCGGTGGCCGAGTTGCAGCAGCTCGCCGCCACCGTCGGCCTTGCCGGTACCGAAGGGGCGAAGGTCCGCGCGTCGCTGCGCTCCCGGGCGGTCGCCCTGCGCGGCCGGCAGCTCACCGACGCCGAAGGTGAGGCCAACGCCGCCACTGAACGCATGGCCCTGCCGATCGTCGCCCTGTTCGCCGGGTTCTTGATCTTCCTCGGCTACCCGGCGGTGGCCGCTGTCCTCGGCGGGCTGTAGGGCCACGAACCGCGAACCCACGGACCTCACGGACGCGAAGGAACTCCGCAGATCCGTATCGGACGCAACCGCATTGGAGGAACAAGCAATGTCCGCTCTCGTCTCCTACCTGGCCGCCGAGCTGCGGCACCGCTGGCAAACGGTGCGCGACACGAAGGACGGCGGCTACTCCACCGAGGCCGTCATCGTGACCGCCCTGCTGGTGACCCTCGCGATCGTGGTCATCGCCATCATCGCGCTCAAGGTCACCAACAAGGCCAACAACATCAACCTCGGCTGATCGCGATGCCACCGGCGATCACGCCCCCAATCCGCCGTGCCGAGTGCCCCTTCAACCCGGCGCTCGGCGTGGCCGGGCGGCTGCGTGCCCGGTGGCGGCGCGTGGCCATCCGCCCGGACGCGGGCGCGGTGAGCGCCGAGCTGGTCATCGCCATGCCGCTGCTGCTGTTCATCATCCTGTTCGTCATCCAGGCCGGAGTGTGGATGCACGCTGGGCACGTCGCCGAGGCCGCCGCAAATCGCGCGGCCGAGATGGCGGCCGGCTACCGGTCCAGCGCCGCCGCCGGGCAGAGCGCCGGGACCGAGACGCTGACCGCAATCGGCAGCGGCGTACTGAAGAACCCCACAGTAACGGTGACCCGCACCGCCACCGAGGTCCGTGTCGAGGTCGTGGGCACCGCAGAGACCGTCGTGCCGGGCATCAGCTGGACCGCCCGCGCCGTCGTCGTGCGGCCCGTCGAGCGGTTCGTCCCGGACGCCGCGTCGGGAGGCGCGTGATGGCTTCGCTCTCCGACCTCGGCCGGGTGCTGGCGCGTCGGTGGCGCCTCGTCGCCGCCGGTGGTGACGCCGGATCGAGCACCGCCGAGATGGCCCTCCTCACGCCGCTGCTCGTGATGTTCCTGCTCCTGGTAGTGCTGTGTGGGCGGCTGGCCTCGGCGCAGATGTCCCTCGACGCCGCTGCCGGCAGCGGTGCCCGGTCCGGCTCCATCGCGCGCACCGATGCCGCCGCCCGCACCGACGCCGAGCGCACCGCCCGAGACACCCTCGCCGCGCAGGGCGTGACCTGCGAGTCGTCCACAGTCACGGTCACCACCGGCGGCCTGCACCCCGGAGGCGCGGTGACGGTCACGGTCTCCTGCCAGGTGAAGCTGTCCGACCTCCTGCTGTTGGGCGTGCCAGGCAGCCGCACCGTGCAGGCCACCGCCACCTCACCGATCGACGAGTGGCGTGGCACTGCGCTCGACCGTGACGCGACGATGCCCGGCCCGCCGCCATGACCGACGAAGCCGGACCCAACAGTCCCGACACCACGGCGCCTGCACGGCTTTACCCGATCCGACTTTCCACAATGGGAGTGAACGGTGGCCCCCACGATTCCCGAGCCGTCCGGCGTCCCGCCGAACGCCGACACCACGTCAGACCGTGACGCACGGTACGCCGCGTTTCTTGAAGACCTCTCCGCCAAGGTTGACGATCCGATGCGGCGTTCGATGAGGCCGCGCCGTCCGGCGTCGCCGTGGTTGCTCGCCCGACCGGGACCGGCGACGAAGGCCACAGTGGCATGGATCCGGCGGCGCACCGGCCGAGGAGATGCCGGGCAGGTGACACCCTTCGCGGTGATCCTCACCGTGGCGTTGCTGGCGGTAGCCGGGCTGGTCCTCGACGGCGGGTTGGCGCTGTCGGCGAAGGTCCAGGCCCTCGATGTTGCCGAGGCCGCGGCGAGGGCCGGGGCCCAGCAGCTCGATCTCGTGCAGTACCGCACCACCAACGTCGCCGGGCTCGACCCGGCCCGCGCCGCCGCAGCTGCCCGCGCCTGGCTTGCCACCGCCGGAGTGCAGGGTGACGCCACCGCCACCACCGCGACGGTCACCGTGACCGTGCGGCGCACGAGCAACACCCAACTCCTGCAACTCGTCGGCGTCGGACAGCTCCACGTGTCTGCGACCGCGACGGCGACCGCCCTGCAGGGCGTCACCGCCCCCAACCCGTAGGCCGACATCCCCGAACTTCAGATGGGAGCGCCCGACCATGTTGCGAGTCCTGGCCGCCGGAGGCCGGCTACTGCGGGCCCTGGCCGCCCTGGCGACCCTCGTCGGGTTCCTCGTCGGCGTACCGTGGCTACTCGTCCAGGTCATCGGCTGGCCCCTGGCCTGGATCGGCTGGCCCCGGCCAAGCATCCTGCCCAGCCTCGCCGACCTGACCACCGCGCTCACGACCTCCTGGTACGACGACAAGATCCTTGCCCTGCTCGCCACGCTCGGGTGGCTCCTGTGGGCGCTGTTCTGCCGCGACGTGCTCGTCGAGGTCATCGACACGTCAGCCGTGGCTGCTGCCGCCCGCAGCGGGCATCGCCGCCCTCCGACCGCCGGGCGCGGCCCGATTCGGTGGGTCGCCGCCGTCCTCGTCGGCGCGGTCCTGCTGGACACGATGCGCGGCCTCGCGGGGACCGCGAGTGCCGCCGCTGCCGATGCCGCCGCCCGCCGACCCGCCGTCGCGGTCGCCCCGGCCGCCGTCGTGACCACACACGCCCAAACCGTGCCCACCCAGACCGCGCCCCGGCCCGCGTCGGCCGCAACCACGATCCCGGTCGTCACCATCGCCCACACCAGCGGCACGCCCGATGCCACACCCGCGTGGGCCAGCAACGCACCCGGCGGGGTGCACCACGTCACCGCCGGGGACAACCTGTGGAACATCGCCAAAACACACCTCGGCGACCCGCACCGCTGGCGCGAAATCTACGTCCTCAACCGGGGCCACACACAGGCCAACGGCTACGCCCTCACCGACCCCGACGAGATCCACGTCGGATGGGTCCTCGCCCTGCCCGCCCACGACCCGTCCGCCGGATCCACCGAGTCCACTGAACCGGCCCCAGGCGACACGGCGCTCACCCAACCAGCACCTAGCGGCACAATCACCGCCAGCCCGAACACACCGGCCACCCCGGCACCGAGCACTACCAGCTCCACGGCACCGCCCACGACCGCCCCGAGCTCGCCGGGTACCGCCGCGCCAACCGTGAACACCACCAACACCAGCGAGGTCACCGCACCGAGCAACAACCGGCAGACCGGGGTCACGCTCCCGTCGCAAGGCTGGATCAGCCTCGGACTCGCCACCACGATCGCCGCCGTCGCCGCGATACTGCGCCTGCACCGCCGCCGCCACGCCCGCCTCGGAAGGCCCATCCCGGTCCATACCGGACCGACCCGGCCGCCCGTCCCGGCGGAACTGGCGTTCGCCGACGCCGCCGGCCGCCGCAACCTCGAACCCGACACCGACCCGGAGCTGACCGACGAGCCGCCTCGCCCGGCGGCCCGGCCCGCGCCGCCGGTCCTCGACGTCCCGATCGGCGTCGACGCCTCCGGCGCCGAGCTGAGCCTGTTCGACCTGCCCGGACCCGGCCTGGCCCTGCACGGGCCGGGCGCCGAACCTGTCGCACGGGCCGTACTCGCCAGCACCCTCGCCACCGGCGTCTACGACCACCCAGCGCTACGGCCCGTCGTCGTCACCACCCCAGACACCCTCGCCAGGCTGCTGCCAGACGGTGCCGAACCGACCGGTCTCGACCCGCACGGCGTCACCTTCGACGGAGAGCGGCTCCTCGTCCTGGCCGACACCGACGCCGCCGTCACCCACGCCGAAGAGGAAATGATCGGCCGGCGGCGGCTGCTCGACACCATCGACGCCGACTCGATCGCCGACCTCAACGACCGCAACGACCACATCGAGCACCAGCCGCCCTACGTCCTGCTCATCCAGAGCGAGCGCCGGCACGCCGGCCGGGTCTCAGCGCTCGGAGCACACCGCACCACGCTGCACCTGCACCCGGTGATCCTCGGCGACGCCGACAGCCTGACCGCCCTCACCATCGCCGCCGACGGCACACTGCCCGGCGGCGGCCGGTTGGCGACCCTCACCGCCTCCGACCTCGCCCAGCTCCTGGCCATGATCGCCGACGCCGCCGCCCGCCCGGAACCTGGCACCGACATCGACGAGCCCGCCGAGCCCCGCGACAAGACCGCTCGCGCTGGCCATCCCGACGAGGCCGACGAGACGACCAGCACAAACGGGACGGCCTCGGCCGCGGCCCTCGAACCGCTGCCCGACCTGCCCGCCGCGAGCGGCAACACTCCGCCGCTGGTCCGGCTGACCGTCCTCGGCCCGGTCACCGTGACCACCGACGCCGGGCCAGTCACCACCGGCATGCGTAGCGGCTCGTACGCCGCCCTCGCCCTGCTCGCCGCGCACCCGCACGGGCGGACCCTGCGCCAGATCGCCGCCGACCTGCACCCCGACACCGACCCGGACGCCGCCGTCAAACGCGTCCGCACCGACATCTCCACCGCCCGCCGAGTGCTACGGACCGCGACGGACACCCCAGAGGCGAAGTTCATCGTCTACGACCCCGCCGCCAGCCAGTACCGGCTCGACGCCGACACCATCGAGGTCGACCTGTGGCGGATGCTGACCGCCATCAGCCGCGCCAACACCGCCGACAACGACGCCACCGCACTCGCGGCGCTGCGCGAAGCCGCCGACCTCTACGCCGGAGACTTCGCCGACGGCCAGGACCGCGTCTGGGTTACTGACTACGCCACCACCCACCGCCATCAGATCCTCAACGTCTACGCCCGCATCGCCGAACTCCTCGAAGCCGACCAGCCCGACGCCGCCGTCGCCGCCCTCGAAACGGCACTGCGCCACGACCCAGTCAACGAGGAGCTGTACCAGCGCATCATGCGCATCCACGGCCGCCAACACCGACCCGACGCCGTCCGGCGCGCCCTGCGCCGCCTGGAGACCCAGCTCGCCGAACTCGGCGACGCCGAACCGTCCGACGCCACCCGTCGCGTCGCCGACCGACAGCTGCGCCCCTCACCCTTGTCGATACCGGTAGGTACGCGGCCATGACCCTGCCTCGGCTGCGGCGGATACAGTGGGTGCTACGCGCCGCGCTCGTCTTCGCCCTGGTGATCAGCATGGCCGCCAACGTCCTGCACGCTGAGCACGACCCAATCGCCCAAGGCGTCGCCGCCTGGTCACCGATCGCGCTGTTCGTCGCGATCGAGGTCATGATGCGGGTACCGATCCGCAGCCGCCTCCGTGCCGGACTCCGCATCGTCGCCACCGCCGCCATCGCCGGAATCGCCGCATGGACAAGCTACTGGCACATGGTGGGCGTCGTCGGGCGCTACGAGACCGGACTCGTGCCCTACCTGCTGCCGGTCAGCGTCGACGGGCTCATCATCGTGCTATCCGTCTCGCTGTTCGACGTCGCCAGCCAGCTCCGCGAACGGCTCGACACCGCCCCCGAGACCATCACAGCAGCCGCCCCGGTGTCGACGCCCCCTGCCGAGGTGGAACACGAGACCGCGATCGTGCCGGCCGGTCCAGCCGTCACCCCGGCGATACCCATAGCGGCGTCCCTCGATGACCGCATCGAACCCGGCAACATCGAGCCGGACGGGGACAGCGAGCACGCCGTTGCCCGCCACGACGAAAACATGGACGAGGACGCGGACGAGGGTGGCGACGGGGAAGCCGATCCACGGCCGGGCACGGAGCCTGACGGAAACGGCACCGACCTCGCGGCGGATCTGGTGCCGTTGCTGCCCGCCGCCCGCGCCGCCCGCGACGAGCTGCTGCATGAAGGCTCTACCGTCAGCCGTGACGCCCTCGCCGCCCGGCTGCGCCGCAACGGCACGCCCATCCGCAACACCCGCGTCTCCGAACTGCTCGCCGCGTTAAAGGCCGAACACCCAGCCATAACCGGCGCACGGCAGAAGGCGCCGGTCTAGGCGCCAGTATCGACGTGCACCAGCCACATTTTTCCCGCTGGCCCACTCCAGTGCGCATAGATAACACGCTGCCCAGCCGCTGACCGACGCCGTCCTCGCCCGCAGTCGCGGCCTGCGCCACCTCACCGCAGCAGCTCGCCCTCACCCTGGCCGTTGGCGTAGCGCGACCGACGAGCACCACCAGAATATTCGAAACGTGCTCATCGAGACGCCCCTATAACTGTTTCGTCCGTTCCGGGCCGCGGGCCCAATTCTGCCAATGCCCCGACATGCACAAGCTGTCGGTCGGTCAGTACCTTCGCGGTTATGACCGCCACGTTCAACGGCGGCGTCAGCCTGCACGGGGTCCAGACGCCGCCAGCCGTGCCGCTCACGCACCACCATCGGCAGGACCAGCCCATCCGCTACGACCGAGCCCGCAATAACCGACCGGCACCCGAGCTGCATCCTCGCCGATTTCATGGCCTCCGGGACATAGCCGACGACCGACCCTGTCGACGAAAGTGTGCCGCTACGCCCGCTATGGACAGACGTCATGTGAAACGCCTCACGAACCAGGACGGGGCGCAGTATTAACCACCCCAAAAGGCACGTGGACGCTAGGTGCGACCTGAGACGTTGAGGTTAGATGCCCCTGCTGGTCATCGAAGAATATGTGCGGATTGAGGACGCTGATGACAGTGCCTTTGTCAATGCCGCCTAGAAAGAAGGCGTCATTGACTGTGACTCCCCACGCCTTGAGACTGGCGACAGCGCGCTGATGAGAGGGCGCGTTTCGGGCCGTGACAATGGAGACGTGCAGTCGGATCCGGTACGTTGGATCGGCAGCTCGCCTCGCTTCCTCCCGCCGCTGGATCTTGTTGACTTGCTTCAAGAAGTCATGCAGAGGGCCGGGTGGGTGCGGGGTGACCGCATTAGCCGTTTCGTGAGCATGGAAGCTATCCAGTCCCTCGGCCTGCATAACTCGCTCAGAGGCGTCATCCGCGAGAACGCCGTCGAAGTCGAATGCAATACGCAGGTCCGAGTCTTTGCCATCCTCCGTGTAGTTAGAGGGAAGAACCTGACCAGCGGGAAGGTTCCGGGCCGTCGCCTCCTGCACGTCTGTCGGATTAGCGGACAGGAAGAGTGACATGTGAAGAACGGGCATGAACTTATATGGCGACTTGCCCTGCATGAAGATGGCACGGGTGATGGGAAGCCCATGATACTCGACCGACTTCATCACCCTCAGGCCCGTGTCCGGATCATTCCGTGAAAGAATTATGACCTCAATCAGGGGGCCATCATCGTCGCCTAGGTCATTCAGTGACAGCAGTCGCCTGATAAATGGGAATGCAACACCGGGATTTAGAGGATTGTCCAGGTTTTCCTCTTGATATCTACGGTATTCCTCTTCGCCGCTTTCGCGGAAGACTTTGTCGGAGGCTGCAAGATCAAAAAGAGCGCTCGATGCAATTCCTATAACCAGTCGATCATCCAAGCTGTACGGCAACTCGCGGCCTCGAATCTTCCTGCTGCTGCATTGTTTTCTGATTAACCATTATAGACGAGATACTGCAGCGCCTTGGGGAAGCCTACTCTAGCGTTTAGCGAGGTGCGACGAGTCCGCTTGAGGCGTAGGAGCAAGCCCCGTCATTCACTCTTATGCCGCTGACCAATCGTCCGCAGCCGCCCAAATGGTCACGCTTCGTAGTATTCTTGGCCGCGTGGCTCGCCGCGTTCAGCGCACGCTTGTGATCGATGAGTGAACGGGGCGACGCATCCGCGGCGCCCGCGATCCATCGGCGGGCCGCTGAACCCAGAGACCGCCCGGTGGGAGATGGGCGGTTGTGTACCCTCACGAGGCCTCGGTTCGGATCGCCTGTGGGCGGTTGGCCTACAGTGCCCACCGGATCACGGTGATCAGTCCGAGGACAGCGAGCGTCACGACGATCAGTCCTACCAATGCTGCCAGCAGGCAGGGAAGCTCGTCGCGCCATGAACCGGGCGACTGCGGCCGCGGGCCGGCCTCGGTCCAAGCCACCGGCGCCGGGCCTTCCTGGCCGGCCTGTTCGATCAGCCGTGCCAGACGAGCGCTCGCCCTCGGGCCGAGCTTGTCTGCCGGGTCTGTATTGAACTTCAACACGAGCAGGCGCATCCAGGCGCCAGGGTGGGCCTTCTCGAAAGCGGCAATCTCCGTGTCGGTGGCGTCCTCTGTGAGGAAGCCCCAGCGGCCGGCTTCTCCCACGTTGCCCACCTGCCGGTACAGAGCCGCGCGCTCGGCACGTAGATCCAGGTCGTCGGGGTAGGCGGCCGTGAGGCTCGCCAAGCGCTGCATCGCCTGGTGGGTGTGGCCGCGCCGCAGATCGGCTGCAACCTTGGCCAGCACTTGGTCCTTCGCCACGGCGATCATTGTCGGCAGTTTCCCGCCGCACCACTAGCCGATTTCTTGACCGCTCGCGCTGCACTGCAGCGACCCTGCCAAGGTCACGAGTACGGACATGGTCGCCGGTCGTGCGCGCCGCCGGGCCGGGGCCACAACCTGGATTAGCCGAGCATGTTTGTCGCCAGATCAGGATTGCCAGCGGTCGGTGCGGTCTGCGACGGCAAAACTCGCCCCAGCGATCCCGACGCTGGCGACATCGGTCCAATCCGCTGCCGTGGTGTCGGAGGGTAGCCGTGCCGGCGGCGGAGCTGCTACCCGCCTGGCGGCGAACGCCGTGCTGGGGGCGCCGCACCCGCGCGCACACCGCCACATCGCGGCTCACCGAGTCCCGGACTTGAGGGCGGGCGAGCGGCCGCGGATACGACTACCGATGATGACGACGCACCGTTCATCACTCGGCGCGGGTAGGCCACGTTTGCGGCCATCGCTGCGGGGCCAGCCAGGGCTGTCACAGCCAACGGCCCCAACAACGCTGGTCTCAACCAGCCGACGACGGCGTAGCCACACGAACGACCTCCCGGCGGCCGTGCGGCTGAGGCATCTGGCTACCGACATCTTGATAGCCCAGATCGAGATCTGCATTGGCCCGCTGCGCGGCCGGCGACAGCCCAGCCGCGGTAGTCGAGGTGGTGTGTGCGGCGGCGGGCTGCCGTCGGGCGCTGCCTTGATCGCGTCGTGAAGGTCTGGGTGGATCGACCCGACGTGCCGACCGGGCACGTGACCGGCCGCGACCGTTAGGAGTGACGAGATGACCAACCCGGCAGGTGGTAGGCGCATGATCGAGATCGATGAGGACGTGTACGGCGTGCTCGAAAGCACCGCGACCACCCGCAACACCGACGTGAACGGCGCGCTGCGCTACCTGATCGAAGTGCCGCAGGTGCCCGCGGCCCGAACGGACGACGAGGACGAGTAAGCGGACACGGGCCCGAAGCATGAGGCGCCTCCGACTGCTCAAACAGTCGGGGCGCCTCGCGCTGTTCTACCTTTCGCCGTGCGGCGCTCGGATCACGCGATCGGGCTTGCGAACCTCGCTGGTGCCGGCGACGGCGAGGAGGCGTTGCGCGGTGCGCGTGGTGATGCCGAGTTGGGCGGCCAGCTCGACGCCGAGGCCACGGTTGTCGCGGCTCTCGGCGCGGGCTGCGTCGAGGAGTCGGAGGGCGGCGGCCAGGCGGGGGTCGTCGGCGTACGGGTGGGGTTTGCGGGGGCCGGTCGTGCTGCCGGGGGTGCGGCCGGTGGATTGCCGTCCGGTGCGGGCGTCGGCGACGGCCCATACGGTGCGCCGGTACCACCGGCGCCGTTTGCGTCCGTCGGACAGGATCTCGATCTCGTCGGGTTGGCTCAGGAGTCCGTCTGGCAGATTGCGGTACGAGCTGTAGCGCAGGATCTTCGCGGCGGTGCCGGAGCCGACGAGTTCGTTCGGGTCGCCGCTGCGGTCGATCTCGGTCAGCTCGGCCAGTTTCGCGACGCGGTGCGCGGCGTGGAACGCGGTGACCTCATCGAGCCAGAACCATTCGGTGCCTGAGGCGTCGGTGAAGCCGTCCGGGAAGCCGGTTCGGTGGCGGTGGAGGTGCCAGTGGTTGACCGTGCTCCGGGCGGCGCCGGTGTGGGCGGCGACGCCATCGCGGTCGAGGGCGACACGTCGGCCGAAGGTGCGTCGAGCCACGTCGGTCATTCTCCCTCATGCGGTCCGGACTCGAGTTGGCTCGTGGGTCGAGGCGGGCCGGTAGCATCGGGCGCACGCCAGCCCAGGGAAGAAACGGCCGCGAGTGCGCCGTGGGTGGCCTCGTGCACGGGCGAGGTGACCGGTCCGTGTTTCGCGCGCACCTTCGGGGTGCGTTCGGACCGGTCACCGCCCGCCGTCAGGAGTGGCGGCCGACAAGCCTCCAGCAGACGGCGGCCATCGTAGCGATCGGCATCGCGACGAGTTTTGCTTTGCCCACGTCGTTGGTGGCCTCGTACACGGCGAGGATGACGTTGGCGGTGCTCATGTCCAGGACCACGCCGTCGACTTTGCGCCAGTTGCCTGCGCGGGCTTCGCGGAGCGTCTCGATGATGGCCGGGGTGCCGCTGGTGGCGTCGTCGGGCATGGCCTCGATCGCGGCCAGGTCGGGGCAGTCGAGGCAGGTGACGTGGTGCGGGTCGTCGGTGAGCCGGGTCAGCGGTCCGTCGTCGGCGCCGCAGACCGCGCCGGGGCGGCGGGTGGCCTTCGTGTGCACGGGTGCCGAGCTCATGGCCGCGCTCCGTCCGCGTGGCTCTCAGTTGTCGCCGGCGTGGTGGAGGCGTCCGGGTTGAGGGTGACGCCGAGGCGGGCGCCTGCGGTGTCGAGCAGGAAGGCCAGGGTGGCGGTGATCTCGGCGCTGAGGGAGTCGTCGTGGTCGTGGGCGATGCGGCAGGCGTCACGCAGCCGGTGGCTGGCGTCGGTGACGGCCGCGACGAGTGCGGCGCGGTCGTCGTCGCGGGTGCACGCGACGACGTCAGCGGCCGGGTAGGTGCGTCTGAGGCCGTTCGGGAACCGTACCTGGTACCGCTCGGCGTACGTGCTGTATGGGGCGTAGGTGACGGCGGTGACGGTGCCGAGGCGGTACTCGACGGTGTCACGAGGGTGACGTACCCGGACGGTGTCGTGGATGTCCATGCGGTGGGGCTCCGTTCGCTGGGGGGTTGCCAGGTCAGCGGGTGGGGTGGTCGGTTTCGCCGAGTCCGTTGATCTCGAAGGCGATCACCCGGTCTGGGGTGTCGGTGGTGTCGATGTGCAGGTAGAGGTCGTTGGCGCGGCGTTGCACGCCGACGGAGACGCCGTGCACGTCGAGGACGACGTACCCGGTGGATCCGGCCGCTGCAGGCTCCGGCGGATACACCCGCACGTTGAGGTGGTGGAGCACGCCGGCGTGGTGCGGGTCGATGCGGCGAGACTCCGCGAGTCCCGGACAGGCAACCGGGCCCGGTGCGCCGGTTGCCGGGTCGGTGGCACGCCCGGCGCCTCGCCTCGCGCGAGCCGGGGCGGTGTCGTGCAGGCTTCGCAGTGGCTCACCGGTGTTGGTGACGATCCAGAAGTCCCATCCGTCGCCGGGCGTCCGTTGCTCCGCGGGTGCCGTGCTGAGGAGGGCGTCACGCGCTTGCGAGGGGTTGCCGCAGTGAGTACCCGCCCAGAATCCGGAGGTGATGCGCAGTTCGCCGCCTGCCGGGAAGAACGTCGCCTCGACGCGGGTGCCGCCGAGGTGCGTGTGGACCGCGACCGTGTCGGTCCAGGAGATGAGGTTGTCGATCAGGAGGTCGATCATCTCGCCGTGGGCGAGGCCCCAGGCGTCGGCGAGGGGTTGCAGCTTGACGAAGGTGTGGTCGTGCACGTCGATGGTCGGCATAGCAGCTCCTGTCGAATTCGGTGATCGGCGCGGCCGGGGCGGGGCCACGTTGCCCTCGCCCCGGCCCGCGTACGTGGTCAGCGGTCGGCCGGTTGTGGCGCGGCGGTGATGGCCTGCGCCCCGGCGGGCACCCGCACCGCCCTGGTCGCAGCCGCGCCCTCGGCCCGGGTCGTAGCGTGGGCCGGTGGCCGGGTGAACGGCTCGGCCGTGCCGACCCGTGGGAGCAGCTCAGCGACCTTGCCGTTGATGCGGTCGAGGCCGATCGCGGCGTAGGCGGTGAGGTGGGCGCCGAGGGCGAGGGCCTGCGCGCCGGACAGCCGGACCAGGACGGGGCGGGCGTGTCCGTCGCGGGCGCGGATCTCGACCTCGCCGGTCGGCAGCGGTTGCACGGGCAGGAACGACTCGACCTCGACCGGGTCCGGCAGCGCCGCGCCGACAGCCTCGGTCAGTGCCCGGTACTGCCCGCTGACCGTCATGTCCCAGTACTCGGCGTGCGCCCGATGCTGTGCGCGTTCGTCCTGGTCGGCGGCGTGCTCGGCCATCGCGTGGGCCACCTGTGCCTTCGCGTACGCCACGCAGAGGTCGTTCATCGCGGTGATGAGGTCGTTGCCGGTCATGGTGGTGATCTCCCTCGATGTCGGGCCGGATCGAGTCGGGGATGCAGGGTGAGGCGCCGGCACCGGCGTGGTCGGCGGGGCGGGCCGGGGCGGTGTGCTGTGGACGGGTCGGGCCGGGGACGGCCCGGACGGGCGGCGTGAGCCGGTGGGTTGCGGCGGGCGTGACGTGGCCGGGGTTGCCGGGGTGCGGCGCTCGGCGACGGTGCCGCCCGCTGGTGCCGGGGCCGGTCGGGGTGTGCCCCGGTGCCGACCCCGGTACCGGGCCACGTCAGACCGCCAGCAGGTCGAACGCGCGGGCCTTCAGGTCCGCGCCGGTACCGGACAGTGCCCGGGTCGCGCGGATCGCGTCCGAGGTCGCGGGGGCGAAGTGGTCGACGTACTCGTTGATCGCCTGGTATCCGGCCCATCGGGTGCCCTTGATCGCCTTCTGCGTGTCGGCGTCGCGGATGAGGTACCGCAGCGTGTTGGTCCGCTGTTTGGCGTTGTTGCGGGTGGTGTCCGAGGCGTCCGGCGCGACGGGCCACAGCTCGGCGACGATCTTCTCGAACTGGCCCATGGTCAGCGCCTCGTTGATCATCTTTTCGGCCTCGTCCTGGAAGGTCTCGAAGTGCTTCCACATCAGGCCCAGCGCCTCACGCGCCTCGCTGATCTTGGTGCTGACGTTCGGGGTGTGCCGGAACGTGTACGAGCTGCGGGACCGCTCCATGGCGAGGCGCTGCGTGTTGGCGCAGACGATGCGGACCGGGGTGGCGTCGAGGCGGACGCCGGAGCTGCCGTCGTGGCTCGTGTTGCACGCCAGGTAGAGGTCGATGTCGTCGACCCCGGCGATCTGCATCGCCGAGGGCAGCTTCATGGTGACGAAGACCCGCCGGCCCTCGCGCATCGAGCCGGCCGTCTCGAAGTGCGCGCCGGACTCGTCCACCAACAGGTTGAGCAGCTCCGTGACCTGCTCGTTCTGCACGGTGGTGTAGTCGTCACCGACGATGCCGAGGTACTCGGTCTCGCCCGTGACGGGGTTGGTCCGCACCGTCATGAACTTGTCGGGGCAGTCGACCTTCGTGATGCCGCCGACCTTCGTGACCTCGATGCCCTGGATGGCGATCTTGCGGACCTCCCAGCCGCCGAGCCACGCCTTCGTCATGACGTCCTCGGCGGTCATGCCCGCGTCGGTGACGGTGCCGAGCTGGTGCCACGCGGACAGCCTCGCGGAGGCGAAAGCGGTCTGACCGTTGGCGAGTGTTTCCAGTTCGTGTGCCATGGCTGGCATTCCTTCCGGTTCGGGTGCCGTTGGGTGGGGCGGCACCGCCGGGGTTCACGTCCTGGGCGGTGCCGTCACAAATAATGTTTCCTACCTCCATGGGCCGATCAAGGCAGCCGGCTGGAGTCGATCGAGGTTTCTGCGGCGAATCTGGTGTGACGGTCAGCCGTAATCGTCACTTTTCATGGATATCTGTCACCGCGCCCAGGCGATGCCCGGCGGGACTCCAGATCGTTGTATGGAAGCGGTGGCTACCAGCGACAGATGGCGGGACGGTGCCGACGACGCTTCCAACGACCGGAGTTCTGCGGTTCCCGCGGCCCGCAAAGCGCTACATGTAGCGTTGGGTCCCATGATCGTGTGGATCAATGGCACCCACGGCGCAGGCAAGACGACGACCAGTGCTCTCGTGCAGCAACTGATCCCGTATTCGCGGGTGTTCGACGCCGAGAAGGTCGGCGGGACACTCATGGACATCACGCCGGGGCTGCCCGAGACGGACAACTTCCAGCACTGGCCGCCGTGGCGGCCACTCGTAGTCGAGACCGCCCGTCGCGTACTCGACTACGTCGGCGGCACTCTGGTGATCCCCATGACCGTCCTGGTCGAGCAGTACTGGCGCGAGATCAGCACGGGCCTCGCCCGCTATGCCATCCCGGTGAGGCACTTCGTCCTGCACGCTGACCAGGACACCCTCCGCGGGCGTATCGAAGGCGAACATCCCGTGCCCTCCCCGTTCCGCCTCAAGTACCTCGAGCCCTATGCCGAGGCGGCCCGCACGTGGCTGCATGCCGAGGCCGAGGTCGTCGACACCACGCACCTCACGCCGGCCCAGGCCGCCCTGCAGATCACGGAGGCCGTCAAAAGTTGAGGCCCGTTCGTACGGGGGTTCGCTTCGATGGGCGCCCGGCTACACGGTGCCGGTGCGGTGGTGCAGGCGCCCGTCCGGGCCGTACGCGTACGCGTACGCGGTGCGGAACGGGGCCGGAAGGTACACGGTGAACCCATGCGCGGCCACGAACACCGACCGATAGGTCCGGGTGATGCCGAGGGTCCACCCGTCAGGTTTGGTGCCGTGCGCGCCGGGCGGCATGATGCCGCCGCCGGGCCGGTCGGCGCGGGCACGCCGATGGCGGGCAATCGCGATGTGCGGGCACAGCGTGAGCGCGGCGGTCATGCACTCGGGGTGGCCGGGCGGGTCGGTGTAGCGCAACAGCTCGGCCGCACGGGGTGTACCGAGGAACGCGACCCAGTACCCCATCGGTTCCCCGCACAGTGAACAGCGCCGGTCGGCGGCGAGGTCGGTGGAGGTGGTCGTGTTGATGGTGGTGAAGTCCACGGCGGAGGGCGCACCGTCCGGTCCGGGGTGCAGGTTCACCGGTGGGATCGGTAGGCCGCGCCGGGGGTCACGCGGGCGCGCGGCGAGGGCGGCCGGGAGGTCCGGCACCGTCGCCGGGTCGGGAGGGGTCACGCCGGGTCACCGCCGCTCACGTCGATGATCTCGGTTTCCGGGTGGCGGGTACGCAGCTCGGCGCGGACCTGCACCCATCGCGCCCACGTGAGCCGGTAGGTCGCCGTGTCGAGGCCGGCGAGGGTCATCACGTCGTCTTGGACGCCCGCCGCCCACTCGTTGGCGAAGGCGGCAACCATGTTGCCGCCCGCCACCACGTACACGACCTCGGGCAGCGTCGCCGGTACCGGCGGGGTCGGGCCGGTCATGGTGCCCGGGGCGTCCGGCGCCGTGGCGTCGGGTGCGGTGCGCCGGTGCTCGGCCAGCCATCCGGCGATCACGGTTGCGGGGTCACCGTCCACGGCCTCCAGGTCATACGCCTCGTCATCGAGCCAGGCGAGGTGATCGGCGACGGTCCAATCGGGGTGGATCAGCCACGATTGCCGGACGGCCTGCCAGACGGTCAGCCGGGCGGGCGCGGTGACCGGTTCGGCCGGTCCGGACCCGCCCGGTCCGGGCACGGGACACAACGGGGTGCCGTCGTGGTGGGCATACCCGGGGCGGGGCGTCCACCCGGCGAGGGGCCACTCGATCGGGGGAACGGCGCGGACCGCCTCCCCGCATTCGGGGCAGGACAACGCGCCGGGTCCGGCCGGGTGCGCGGGGTGACTTTCGGGCGGGTCGGCCGGGGCCGGGTCGGTCGTGGGCGTGCCGCTGGGGCCGGGCCGGTGGGGTGGTGTCGTGGGCATGCGGTGCCTCCGGTGGTCGGTCATGGGTTGGTCGGGGTTGGTCATCACACAGCCCCGCCGGGCCGGGCGTGGTGCCCGGCCCCGGCGTTCGGGGATCATGCGGCGATCAGCTCACCGGGGGCGTCGGCGGTCGGCGCGACGGTGGCCGTGTCCGCCGGGGCGGTGGTCACGGTGTCGCCGGTCGGCGCGCTGCCGGTCGCCGAGGCGTCGGGCGCCGCAGGGGCGGTCAGCGCCGGGACGGGCAGCAGCGTGGCGACCAGCGCGGTCGGGGCCGGGGCGTCCGGGTCCAGCTCGAACGTCACCGGCGCCTCGTTGACCAGCATGAGCACGCCGTCGTTGGCGAGGCGGTGCATCGCGTTGCCGACCGCGCCCGAGCTGCGCCCCAACTCACGGGCGACGGTGCCGGGGGTGAGCCGGTGGCCGGGGCCGAGGTCGCGCATGAACGCCTCCACCCGGTTGCGCAGCCCGTTCTTCATCAGCCGGTCGGACCCGTCGCTGTTGACGTCCGGGGCGGGGCGGCCGGTGCCCGCGCGGCGGGACGCGACGGCGGCGGAGGCGCGGCGGATACGGCGGGTGTGCCCGCATGCGGCGCAGGTGACATGCGTCGGGGCGTTGGCCGGGTCCACCGTGGCGAGGTCGGCCTCGCCCAATACCCACGTCTCGGTACCGTCGTCGGCGACGCGCCGCACGGCGGCACCGGCAACCTCCATCGCGGCGAGGATGGTGTCGGCGACCCCGACCGCGAGGCCGCTCTCGTTGATGGCGTCCACGGCGCTCACGCCGTCCGGGTGGTCACCGAGCACCCCGGCCATGAGCATGACCTTCAGGTCCGGCTTACGCGGCGCGGCGGGGGCGGGGGCTTCGTCGGCAACGGTCGGCGCGGGGATGGCCGGGTCATCGGTCGTGGGCGACTCGTCGGCACTGGGCTCGGTCGCGGTTGCGGGGGCGGCGGTGTCGTCGCTGGTGGTGTCGGCGGGCATGTCGGCCTCCTCGTTGTCGGTGGTACCGGTCGGCTCGTCGGTGGTGCTGGTGGCGGTGTCGCTGTCGGTGGTGTCGTTCGCCGTGTCGGCGGGGTGGGTGTCGGCCTCGGGCGTGGTGTCGTCGGTGGCGGGGTGCCAGACGTCGGCGGGCTTGCGGTTGCCGTTGGCGGGGCCGGGGGCGCGGGTGGCGGTGCCAGCGGCCTCCATCGCGGTGAGGGCTTTGCTGGCGGTGGAGGCGCCGATCCCGGCGGCCTCGGCGAGGTCGCGAACGGTGATCCCGTCCGGGTGCGCGGCCAGCACGTGGGCGACGGCCTCGGCGGTTGGGGTCATTGCGGCGGCGGGGGTGGTTGTGGGCATGGCGAATTACCTCCGTACGAAATGGATGGGATGGCGATTCCGCGTGAGCGTGTTGTGTCTGTTTCTGCGATGTCGCCGGGGCTGTTGTTTGCTGCCCACATCCATGGACGCTCCGTACGGGATGAATGTCAACCCGGATGTTCAAGACTCTTTTAAAAATGCGTACCGGGGCGGCGGTGCGCCTCGACACCGGTGGTGCGAACAGCGCGGTGGCGCCATTGCGGGCGCTGTAAGGGCCGTAGGCGGGCGTTCGGCGATGCCGGGCAGTTCGCTACAGGTGCGCGGGCAAAATCGCTGCAAGGGCGGCGTTCCGGCACGCCGACATGCCGCGCGCCCGACCGGTGGCCGGGCGCACGGAGAGGGGCACTGGCGGGCGGAACGACCGCCGACGTGATCGCGACATCACCGATTCACAAACGCTCGACAACCCTCATGAAGTCAAGTCCATGCATGTGGGAAGAATCACTTCAAGGGGCGGGCTTTCGGCGCCATTCGATGACGCTTCCGGGCGCCTCAATTTCGCTCTATTCAGCTCGGCACAATGCGCCGGATCGCGGCTATCTGATTGACCCATCCTGACAATTTGCTGATCTTCACGAGATCGCCGGTTTTCGGCGCCTGCACGATGAGCCCGGAGCCGATGAACATGCCGACGTGGCCGGGGTCGGTGCGGGTGCCGCCGCTACCGGGGATCAGGATCAGGTCACCGGGCCGTAGGTAGTCGGTGCCGGGTACGGCGGTGCCCGCGTGGACCTGATCGTGTGTGGTGCGCGGGATCGTGATTCCGGCCGCGCGGTACGCCTGTTGCATCAGCGAGGAACAGTCGCACTGCCGCCGGGGGTCGCCGGAGTGCGGTGCGGTGCAGTCCCCGCCGAACGTGTACGGGGTGCCCAACTGTGCCAGTGCCCACCCGATCGCGGTGACCACCGGCGGAGGTGTGCCCGCTGGGAGGGTGAACCCCGCCGGTAGTGAGTCCACCACGTCGGGCGGGAGCCCGTCGCCACCGTCGCACACGATGCCGCCGGTGTATCCGGCGACGATGGCGGCGGCGCGCGCCTCGTGTTTGGCGTAGGCGTCCGGGTAGGCCGACCGTTGCACCGCTTGTGCCGCGTCGGTGAGCGGCAGCGTTTCCCAGCGGGGCACCCGGTTGAGTCGTTCGTAGAACTTCGTCGCGGCGTAGTCGGGTTGCATGAGCTGTTCCGGGGTGCCCCAGCCCTGCGACGGGCGCTGTTGGAACAGCCCCAATGAGTCGTGGTCGTTGCGGTCACCGAGGTGTCCGAGGTTGATCAGGTCGGATTCTTGGAGGGCGGTGGCGACGGCGATCACCCACCCGCGCGGCGGCACACTCGTGCGCTGACCGACCGCGACGATCACCGAGGCGTTGCCCGCCTGCTCGGCCGTGAGCCCGGCGGGGGCCGCGCCGGGCGTGGTCACTGTGGCGCGGCATCCGGATGCGGCACCGTCCCCACCGCCGCCGAACAGCGCCACCACCGCCCCGGCCGCAGCGGCGACAATGACCACGAGCACGATGACCACCGCGCCGACCGCCCACGAGATCACGCGTCCCATGCCGCACCGTCCCCCGTGGCGCCGGGCAGGTCGGTCAGGGTGACCCGTGCCGGGTCGCCGGGTCGGCGCCACACGGCACCGGCGGGGCCACCGCGCGCGGCGGCGTAATCGTCGGCGCCGGTCGCGACGGCCACCCCGTCCGGGGCCCCAGCACGGGAAAGGTGCGCGTGGAGGTTGGCCTCCCGGGCGGTGGTCGGCAGCCAGAACAGCACGGGGTAGGCGCGGCGGGGGCCGAGGTGGGCGTAGCCGGTCAGCTTCTCCGCGACCCGCTGCAATGCCTCGGTGCCGAGATCCATCTCCAGCCAGAACGGCACCACCTGACCGCCGGTGACCCACACGCCGTGACCGTCCGGGCGCACGAGGTTGCCGGTGGCCTCTCGGCAGCGTTGCTCGTTCCACCACCGCGCCAACCGCACCCCGGCCCGATCGTGGGTGCGGGCGTGTCCGGTCAGCGCGACGAAAAACCCGTTCGTGGCGAGAAGGTGGTTCAACCTCGGGGACATGGCGAGTCGGGCCGTGGTGTCGCGGACGGCGGCCGGGCGGGGCATCGCCTCGCCCCGTCCGGCCGCGACGATGGCGGCGCCGACCGGGCCGAGGGTCCACCGCCAGGACTGCGAACCGGGCCGGTGGAACAGCCGGAACCGGTCGAGGATGTCACGGTCGTGGAGGGTGTTGAGCCGGTTGCGGGCACGACCGACGGACCCGAATGCGAGGGTGGCGAGCTGCTCGGTGGAGAACGTTTGGTGCTGGTTGAGCAGGTCAAGGAGAAGCCGGTCGCGTGGGGTGACTCTGGCGAGTTCGGCGGCGACGACGGACGCCGTGAGGCGGGAGCTGCTGGCAGCTTGACCACTGGTAGGAGTGATAGTCCTTATCAGTCGGTTCCGGTCCACCAGTCCTCCTCCCCGTCGTCGGCCAGGTCGTATGCCGTGTTCATGGGCGAGGGTTCAGGCGAGCGTTCCCGGTCGTTGGAGTCCTCGTTGGACCGCTCGTTAGAACCCTCTAGTGAGCCCGCCCCGTGAACAGCGAAGGTGTTGCGACCAACCCACCGCTCTGCACCACCGCTGCTGTCGGCGCCGGCATCGTGGTCGGCCTCAGTGCTGACCTGGCCGGTGGCGGCGTCGCCGAGCAGCCGTCGACGCTCACCGATCGGCAGTCCGGTGTGTTCCCGGGCGCGGCGGCGCAGCTCGTCGGCTCGGCCCCGGATCGGCTTGGGGGGTGCGATGGTGTCCGCGGTGACCGGTGGAGCGACTCGGCCGCCGGCCACCGGCCGGAGGACCACTTCGTAGCCGCCGAGTCGCATCAGATCCCCGTGGTCGAGGTACGGGCGGACGTGATGGGCTTGGTCGACGGCGTCTTTCGGGGCGAGCGCAAAATAGATCTTGTTTCTTGCATTGGCGTCGATCGCCTCGGCCATCTCCCCGGACAGCTGGCCCAGGTACTGATGGGCCAGGACGAAGCTCGTGTGCAGGCCGCGGGCCTCGGCGAGGGCGTCATCGATGCCGATCGGCAGGTGCAGGAAGTTGTGGCACTCGTCGAGGACCACCATCGCGTCGCGGCGGTCGGCTTCGGGGATGCGGGCGCGGGCGGCGGTGGCCTGCCACAGCCCGGCGAGGAGCAGCGACCCGATCAGGCGGGTGCCGTCCTCACCGATGACGCCTTTGGGTAGCCGGGCAAGGAGCACGCCGCCGTCGAGGACATCGGTGAACCGGAACGTCGTGGACGGCACCCCGAACAGACCGGCGGCAAGCGGGTGGGCGAGGACGAGGCGCAGCCGGGACAGCAGCGGCGCGACGAGCCCGGCGCGCTGCCCGGCGGGCAGGCCGTCGAAGCCTTCCCAGAACTCGCCGAGGGTGTTGCCTTCCCACGCGCCCAGGCTGTTGGTGACCGCCCGGACCCGTCCGGCCCGCCACTTCGCATCGGACAGCAGCCGCGGCAGCTGCGCCAGGGTCGAGCCCGGCAGGTGGGCGAGGGTGAGCAGCGCGTGGTAGCAGATGTCGGCGGTGCGGTGGCCCCACCAGCGTGCCCAGACCTTCGACATGACGGAGGTGACGTTGGCGGCCACGTCGTGCGCGGTGCCGCCGTGCACCTGCGGGTCGAGGAGGTTGATGGCCGGCGGCGCGGCCCGCTCGTCCGGGTCAACGATGACGAGCCGGTCCCCGCACGCAGCGGGCAACACGTCGAGGAGATCTCGGATGAGGTCCCCTTTGGCCGGGTCGAACGCGGCGACGCCACGCCCAGCCTCGACGTCGTCGAGGATCATCCGCAGCAGCAGCGACGTCTTGCCGGTGCCGGTCGGCCCGCAGACGTGCACATGGTGACGGCAGTCTTCGAGCGAGATCCCGACTCGGACGGCGGGGCCGGCGTTGGCGACGCCGATCACCTTCCCGGCGAGGCCGCGCCGCTGCGCCGGCGGGACGAGGTTGAGCCGCCGCTGCTCGCGGCCGGGCGGCGGGACGGAGCTCGCGGCGTTGCGGGCGGCCGTCACTGCGCGCTCCACACGACCGGCGGGTTCGTCTCGCCGGGGTCGGCTGGCCCCGTCTCGGGGTCGGGTGCCGGGCGGCGGCGCGGCCGGGATGCGGCTGGGGCCGGTCCGGCGGTGAACACTTCGCGGCTGGCCGGGCGGCGTCGGGATGCGGCGGCAGGCAGGCCGTGTGCGGAGGGTTCGGCGGGTAGCCCGGCCAGGGCGGCGGTCTCCTCGACCGAGGCGAGGGTCATCCGCGACGCGGGGACCCACCGCCACGTTGCGATGGCGCGGGCTCGGCGTAGCCGGCGGCGGGTGAAGTGCGCCGAGAGCAGCCCGAACCCGGAGGTGATGTCGGCCGCGGCGGCCCTCGCTGCCGCGATGGTCGGCCCGGTCGTGGTGGCGTGCACCGCGACGAGCAGGTGCGGGGCGGCGGCCAGCTTGCCTCGCGCTTGCCGGGCCAGCTCGTTCAGGTAGGGATCGGATCGGCTCGCCTGGTGCCCGCGGCCACTCGGTCCAGGCGTGACCACGTTGAGGACGCCGATGATCAGCGCCCGGAGTCCGTCCGCGAGCAGCCCGATCGTCCGGGAGGCGCCGGTGCGGCGGCGGGCACGGTCGGGGTGGGTGGTGGCGCGGCGTAGCCCGGCGACCCGGCGGGCGGGGGCACGGGTGACGTGGACCTGTAGCAGTCCTCCGCCGGTGCGCCCAGCGGCGGCGAGCCCGTCGTAGACGGCCCGGAGCCGGTCCTCCTCCGGCGGCGCCCCGGTCTCCCACCGCTGCCCTCGACCCGGGGTGGGGTCGTCGACGAGCGGTAGCCACTCCGGTTGCGTCGGCTGCACCGCGACCGCGACGACCGGCACGCCAGGGGCGAAGCCGGGAGCGCTGGTTTGTTCGGCTCGGGCGCCGGGCCAGGCGCGTTGCAGCAGCCGGAGGATCGCGGTCGGGTTGACGCCGGGCGGCACCCACAACCCGCAGCGCATGCTGCGCGGGGTGGCGTGGACCTCCCAGATGAGCCGGGGCGGGCGCCACACCCACCCGCTCGAGGCGGGCAGCGCGGTGGCGAGGAGCCGCCACAGGCCCACCGTCGCGGCGGGCGTGGCCGACACAGGCGGGACGATCTCCAGCCAACGGGCGCGGGCGGCGTGGCGGCGCCACACCCGCCGCCGCCACCACGCCCAGCCGAGCCGGGCCGCGATCAGCAGCACGAGACCGGCGAGCAGTTCGGGCCAGTACGCGCGGACGAACAGCGACACGGTGGCCGGGGCGTCGTCGGCCCAGGTGCCGCACATCAGGTGCCCGAGCCCCGAGCCGGGGACGCCGTCGTGTCCGGGGACACAGGTCGACGGCGGCGGCGCCGCGGGCGGCGGGGTCGGCACGGTCGGGGTCGGGGACGATGGGGTGAGCAGGGTCAGGGCGAGACGCATGGGGAACTCCAGCGGGGTCGGCTGAGGCTCGTCAGCGGCGGCCGGCTGCCGGGCCGGTGACGATGAGGTTGTGTTCGACGTCGGACGCGAGGCTGTGAAAGGCAACCCTGCTGTTCCCGCAGGCCAGGAGCGCATCTCCACGTGCCGCGGACAGCAGGAACGCCCGCTCCCCGTCGGTCAGGTCGAACGCCTCGGTGACGGCGTCGATCGCCTGCGCCGCCTGCCGGAGCAGCACCTGCGTGGCCGCATTGGAGACCACAGCGCGGCCGATCTCGGTGCCGAGCACGTCGGCGGCGTCCTGGGTGACGACGGTCAACCCGGCCCCGTATTTCCGCGCGGACTTGGCCAGGCGGAACAGGAATTTCGCGCCGAGCCCGGCGCGCAGCATCAGCCACGCCTCATCGACTAGGACCATCCGCCGCACGTCCGGCGAGGCCGCGTTGGCGACCTTCCGCCAGATCGCATCGAGGGTGAGCAGCGTGCCGACCGGCTTCAGCTCGTCGGGCAGATCCTTGATCGCGTACACCACCAGGTGCCCCTCCGGCGCGGTGGTCGTCGGGCCGTCGAACAGCCCGGCGAACGACCCGGCCACGTACGGATGCAACCGGACGGCGAGGGTCCGCCCGGCCTCGCCGATCTCGGTCAGCGCCTGGGCGACGTCGGCGAGCAGCGGCGCGGGACGCCGCCAGGTACGCGGGTCGGTGGTGATGCCCTTCGCCCGGTACGCCGCCAGGACCGCCGCGTCGAGAACCGGCACTTCAACGGGGTCGAGGGCGGCGGTTGTGTTGTCGCCCGCGGTGAGGACCGCGACGAACGTCTGCATGAACAGCGTCCGCCGGAACAGTGCGTCCTCGCCGTCCGCGGCGGACAGGTCGAGGGGGTTGATCCGCACGCCGGGGGCGCCGGGCCGGATGATCGTCCCGCCGACCGCTTCGGCGAGCCGGATGTACTCGTCCTCGGGGTCGATGACGAACGCCTCGACCCCCAGGTAGAGGTTGCGCAGCAGATCGAGCTTGGCCAGGTAGGACTTGCCCTCCCCGGAGCGGGCGAGGATGACCGCGTTGAAGTTCGACTGCGCCCACCGGTCCCAGACCACCACCCCGGCCGAGGCCAGGTTCAGGCCGTAGAGCACACCCATGCCGGTGTCCCCGACCGTCATCGGCAGATCCGGGCTGGTGAACGGAAAACTCGCGGCGAGAGCGTCGGTGTCGAAGACCCGGCGCATGCTGAGCGCGTCGAACGCGAGGGGCAGGCTGGTGATCCAGCCCTGCAGCTGCCGCCACGTCACCGGGGCGACGTCGAGCAGCAGCGACGACGCCAGGCCGCGGACCTCAGCCACCCGGTCGGCGAGATCTTCCGCGCTGAAGCCGTGGACGGTCAGGTACAGGCCGAGCCGGAACAGCCGGGCCTCGCCCCGGGCGACCCGGGCGGCGAGGTCGGCGGCGTCCGCCGCGGCGGCGTCCAGCTCCGGGTCGTCGAGGCGGCCCTTGCCGGCGTCGGACCGCCGCGACGATTCGAGTCGGCCACGCTGCTTGCGCAGCCGCTCGGACGCCACGACCGGCGCCACGGGCTCGATGTGCAGGGCGACGTCGACCCGGCCCGGGTAGGACAGGATCGGCTCAAGCCACCCGGCGCCGACCTCGGCCGGGTAACCGACCATGGCCAGGGTCGCGGAGTAGTCGTCACCGACGCGGACCGACCGTCCGCCGACCTCCACGGCGTCCGGACTGCCCGGCAGCATGCCGGGGCTCCCGGCCGCCGTGCTCGCCGAACGGCGGCGACGAGACAGGGTCAACAGGTTCATGCGAGGTCACCGTCTTCCAGGTCCGCCGGCGGCTCGGCCGCCAGCTCTGAGGGCTCGGCCGCCGGGCCGGGGCTGGCGGCGGCCGGGTCGAGGCAGGCGGCGAGCGCCGCCTGGGTGTCGTAGCCGTCCAGGACGGTCGCGGCGACCTCACACCCCGCCAGGGCCCGCACCGCCTCCCGCGCCTGGTGGGCCGTGTGGGCCGGGCCTCGCCGACCCCGCACGGCGACGGTCACCTCCCGGCGCAGCAGCTCACGTTGACTGGCGAGGTCATCGAGGAACGCGACGTGCGAACGGGCCGCGTCCTCCAGGGCCGGATGCGGCAGCCCGGGAGCGCGGTGCTCGATCCGGTCGGCCACGTGGGTCAAGTCGACGCGCTGCGCCCGCACGAGGATCTGCGTCGGCCCGGCAAGGCTGTTCAACCAGCGGGCGAACCCGGCCACGAGCCCGTTCTGCTCGCCGGGCGAGCGCAGCCCGAACGCCACCGTGGACGCGGCGACCAGGGCGGTGGTGCCGTCCGGGCCGAGGTCGATCAGCCCTTCCGTGGTGATGCCCTTCGCGGGCAGCCGCAGCGGTGCCGGGAGCTGCAGCTTGTCGCCGGGTCCAGCGGTGGTGGCCACCCAGGGCGGGGCGGCGCGGATCCGCTCGTCGGCCGGGACGAGCCGGTGCGGGGCGCGGCGGTGCCGGATCGCCGCGAGGAGCCAGCCGTCGAGGCTGACCCCATCACGGCGGCCGACCGCGAGGAAGAACGCCGCCCCACCGACGGGGATCGACCCAGCAATGAAGTACAGCGGGTTGACGACCGTGGCGAGGGCGGTCCACACCGCGTAGAGGATCAGCGCGGTGACGGCCAGGATGACGACCTGGCGCAGAGTCAGACCGAACACGATCCGGTCAGCCCGTTCCACGTCGGCGGGCACTCGCGCCCGCATCGGCTCGTCAGGGGTACGACGGGACATCGGTATTCACTCCTGTCGGGGACGGCGACGGGCCGGGCGGGCGGGCTCCGGGGCCTCAGGCGCGGCCGGGTCGGGGACGGGACGGGGGGACGGGGACGGCACCGGCGGGGACGGCCGGGCGGTCGGGGACGGGACGGCCGGGGACGGGACGGCCGGGGGCACCGGCGGGGACGGACGGGCCGGCGCCCGGCTCGTGCCGGTCGGTTGGGACGCCCGCGGGGCTCGCTTCGCCGCTGTCGGACGCGGCCGAGGCGGTGGCGCCGGTGCAGCCGAGAACGCCGGCGTGACCGGCGCCGGGGGCCGCTTCGGCGCGATCTGCGACTTCGGCGCCGCCGAGAACGCCACCGCCGACGCCCTGGTGGAGGCCGGTGCCGACCCGGACGCCGCCATGTTCGACACCGATGCGCTCGACGCCGATGTGCTCGGCGCGTGGCTGAACGGCGCCACGCTCGGCGGCGGCGCCGCGGACGGTGCCGAGGCCGTCGCCGGTGGCGTGCCGGGTGCCGCCGAGAAGACGGCGGGCGGGGTGGCGCTGGCTGGGGCGGGGCCTGGTGTGGCAGGCGGGGTGGCGTTGCTGAACGCCGGGGCGACCGTCGTCCCGGCGGGCTGTGCCAGGGGCGTGTGGGTCACCGGGGCGTGGCTGAACGCGGCCGGTCCGGCGGGGGCCGGGGACGGCCGGGACGGTCCCCGGCGGGCCGGGGCGGGACGGGGCGTCCGCCCGGGGCCGCTGGGGCGGGGACGGGGCGCCGCCATGGCCCCTCGCCGGGCGGCCGTCCCCGCCGCCTTGGCGCCGCCGAGGATGCCAGCCGCCGCGCCGAGGGTCTTGACCGTCAGAATGGTGGAGACGATCTGCCCAAGCAGGCCGCGGCCTTTCGACTGGCCGAGCGGGCCGAGGACGAACTGCTTCGTCCAGCCGGGCAGCTTGATCTGGACCCACAGCATCGTGAGACACACCAGGATGCCGAGCCAGCTACTCCCGCTGGCGGGGACCCCGAGCCAGGGCACGATATCGGTACCGTTCGGGGTCAGGAACACCCGCACCGTGGCCAACATGACCACCGCCTGCGCGACCTGCATGCCGAGGCAGGCGCCGAACGCCCGCCACCACGTATAAGCCAGGCCCTCCGTCTGCGGGGTGGCGTGGCAGACCAGCGCGAGCGGTGACACGCCGATCAGCAGGATCATGGCGGCCACGCGCAGGATGAAGGTCAGCACGACGATGATCGCCATGACGAGGGCGGCGAGGACCAGCAGCGACACCATGATGTTGCTGCCGCTCTGGACGTTCTGCATGGCCTGCTGGATCGCGGTAGCCGCGGCCGGGCCGTCGACGCCTTGACCGGCGATCGCGGCGGTCAGCGCGTTGACCGCCTTCATGACCTGGGCGATCAGGACGAGGGACATGTTCGCGCCGACACCGCCGATCGCCAGGCGGGGCAGGATCTGCTTCAAGCCGTGGCGGGTCTGGAGGGTCTCGTGGGATGTCACGACGAACCCGCCGAGGACCACGAACAGCACGAACACCGCGTTTGCGATCACCAGGCATGTCGTCCAGATCGCCTTGACCTGCGCGTTGTTCGTCAGGTCCGGGGTGGACAGCACCGTCTCGCCGAGGGTCTGCATGACCGGCGCCATGCCGGTGCGCACCATCCAGTCGAAGAAGTCGTTGATCGCCCTGCGGATCTGGCCCGGGATGTCGTACCAGGCCGGATCGTCGTCGGTCGTGGTCGCGGGCGGGGTGCTCAGGCCGCCGCCGGGCGTCGGGTTCGGGTTCGGTGTCGGCGTGGGGTTGGGGTTCGGGTTGCCGGTCGGCGGCGGCCCGATCGGCGATGGCGTCGGATTTGGGTTGGCCGTCGGGTTCGGGTTCTGACCGGGCAGGACCAGGGTTCCGCTCGGGCTCGGGCAGCTCCCCGTGTCCGGGATGCCGGGCGGTGGGGAGATGGTCTGGCCGGGGCCGGGCATCGGTGACGGGTCGGCCATCGCCGGGCCGGTCGACGCCAGCGCGATTCCTGCGGCCAGACCGGCGACGAGCAGCAGCGCGAGGGCCGGCCGGGCGAGGCGGAACGTGCCCCGCCCGGCGTGCGTCGGGATGGGTGCCATGGCTAGGCCACCCACTGCCCGACGATGGTCACGAACAGCGGAGCCAGCAGCGCCAGGGCGTAGCCGATGGCGGCGGACTTCATGGCGAGCTTGCCCTTTTCCGTCTCGCCCGGGTCGCCGTTCGCGGCCAGGTACCGCAGGCCGCCGATGGTGAGGAACAGCGTGGCGACGGCTACGAGGATGCCGACGAGCCACAGCCGGATGTTGTTGACGACCGCCTGGATCGAGTCCGCGGCCAGCAGCACCGGCGACCCCGCCTCGGCGGCGGCGACGGCGGTGTCGCCGAGCACCGTCGCGAAGGCCAGCACACCGGCCAGGACGATGAGGACCGTGACCAGGCGGGTGGCCTGGTAGAGCACCCAGGCCGAGGGGTGCATCCGTGGCCGGCGCGGGCGCCGGGAGGGCTTGCGCCCCAGCGGGCGCACTCCGTTGGGCGTGGTGGTCATGGGATTGGGCACCTCCGGGCGCAGGCCGCGACCGGCCCCAGGCATGGCGGGGCTCGTCGGCGGCGCGTGGGTGGCAGAGGCGGGAGCGAACGATCCACACGTGGTGACCTGGAAATCCGACCGGCGCGAGGGCCGTCCTCCTCACAGAGGTCAGATGGGGCCGGGCGTACGGAGTGTCAGCGCCGTCAGCGGGGCCGGGTCGGAGGTCACCTACGCGGGAAGTCCCGCACTAAGGGAATACAAATCCGAGCGTCGTTTTGGAAAAGCCCAGCTCAGCGGAGGTGCTTCAGCGGTCGCCGGGCGTCGCCTCCGGCGCGGTGCGCAACGTGGCCTCGGCGATGACGTCCGCGGTCGGATCGCTGAGGTCGCCGGCCCGGATCGCCGCGACGAGCCGCTCGACGGCGGCGGTGCGCCGCTTGTAGACACCCCAGCGAGGCAGGCCGGTCCGCGCGGCGTAGTCCGTGACGCTGACGTCCTCAAGGTAGGTGCCGCCGATCAGGTCGGCCTCCGCGGCGGTGAGCACGCCAAGGCGCACCGCGCGGGCGAGGAGCAGGTCTGGGTGGCCGTACGGGGCGGGCGGCAGGGCCGAGCCGGGCGCGAAGTTCGCCTCCCCGGACGCGGCCGGTTCCTGCTCGCGCAACGCCGCGCGGGCGCCGGAGAACGCGGCATTGAGCAGGGCGTTCACGATCCCCGGCTGGTCGATGTCGACCTTGTGCAACGCCTTCAGGAACGCCTCGACCAGGGCCGCGTGCAGATCCCCGGAAGACAGCTTCGACAGCAGGTACGCCCGGTGCCGCAGACCCGGCAACGCAACCCCGACCGCGCCGACAACCCACCGCTCCGCGCCGGTGCGGGCCTGGCTGACGAGGAACCTCCAGACGGCGTCCTGGGCCGCAGCACCGCAGGAGGGGTGCATGAGGATCGCCGACAACTCCGGCAGCACGATCCGGCGGCGCGGCAGGCCGTGGCCGAGCTGGCGGCCGTCGATCGTCTGCGGCTGCGGGCCTTCCGCCCGCAGCCGGAACCGGTACTCGATCGCGTCCAGCAGCGCGGCGCCGGGCCGGGCGCCCGGGTGTTCGGCGAGCTGGCCAGCGACGGCACGAGTGTTCGCAGACATGGAAAGAAACTCCCTGATGGTGAGGTGAATGCCGAACCGCGACCGGGGTCCGGTCGGCGGTGCAGCACCCACGCCACCAGGGCGGTTGAACACATCTTGAACACAGATGATCTTGTTGCAGGTTGAACGCGGCGTGTTCAACCGAGGCGGCGACGACAGCCTTCAATGCGAGTGTCCGGGCGGCATGCCCCCGCTATGTGCGACCTGTGCAACGTCGGGGCAGCCCGTTCAACCCGCCGCCCACGGCATGGACAACCGCCTCGGCGACCGCACGAACGCGTCCGGCGGCGCGGGCACAAAAAGGTCCGCGCCGAGTGGCGCGGACCAGCGGTGTTCACGGTCATCGGCGATACGCGCACCGGCACTTGAGCTTGTTCAAGTCGCTCCGTTGGCCGAGTTGATCTTGTTCAATCCGCAGTATCGATCTTGTTCATGGCGACTTCGATCGCCCGCCGGAGGGCCGCATGGTTTCGTCGGTGATTAGTGACCCGTTTATCGGTGATCGCGGGTCCGGGTCCCACCGCACGTCGGCCGGTTCTTGTGTGCGTGTGTTCCGGGCCCACCGCTGGGCTCGGTCAGCGGTGCGAGTCCTATGGGTGCAGTCGTCGGCGCAGCCGTTGTCCCCCTGGAGGTGACGGCACCGGTCAGCGGGGCGCAGCAGGTGTCATCGTGCCAGGCGTCGCGGCCTTCTCTGATAGTGGCGGCGGCCATGATCAGTGCGGCGATCAGGTGGGCCTCGCTCCGGCCGAACAGGCTTGTTGAGACCCAGGCCGATGAGTAGCACGGTGGACAGGTAGGTGCACAACAGGGTCTGCCGGGAGTCGGCGACCCCGGCCCGTGAGCCGAGCTCGCGGCCGGCGTGGCGTTTGGGCGTAGGACGGGCTCGGCATCACGCCCAGCGATACCGCGGCAAGGACGAGCCCGATGGTGGAGTGCTCGGTGTGGGCGCCGCCGAGCAGGCTACGCAGAGACTCGATGGTGACGTAGGCGGCGAACGCGAGGAAGGAGATCGCGATGATCCGCCGGCGGTCTTCTCCCGGCGCTGCGGTGCCAAACCATCGGCCTGCCGCAGGCGAAGATCCGTGACATCGCCACAGGTCAATAGGCTTGCAATCCGTTGACTGCCTCTCAGCCGGGCTCGGCAACCGACTGCCGCGCGCGGTGGCCGACCGCCTCTCGTATGGTCACGAAGCGGTCGCGCCCTCCTGCTGGTCGTGAAGGCGCTGCTGGTACGGGATCGACCTCACGCCGTCGGTGAACTTGTCGAAGTCGGGCACCTGTTCCATCGGGTCAGAGTCGAGTTTGTGGTTGCGGCGTAGCTGGGTGACCACGAGGCGGGGCTGGTCGCTGGCGCCGGAGTCGTCGAGGGCGAAGGTGATGTCATCGAGGAGTTGCAGCGCTTGTTCGCGGCGAAGGCCGGTGGGGTGGTCCTGGAGGAATCCGTTGACGAGCCGGTGAAGTCTATTGTCGCGTCGGGAGGCCGCCTCCTGCTCAGCGGCGGCCCGCAACCTGAGCGCGATATGTGCGATGAGGGCGGCGAAGTTCGTCCGGAGGTGCTCGAGGGCGGGTGGTCGCGGTGCGGCGGCTTGGGCGATGTGGGCCCAGGTGATCACCTCTTTGGCGAAGCCGACCTTGTCGATGTGCCCGTCGAAGCAGGCGGCAAACGTTTCGGCTAGGGCGTCCCACAGTGATCCATGGGAGCCGAGGGCCGTGATCAGGTCGGATTCTTGCAGCTTGTCGGCATCGTTGGCGGACTGGTCCAGGAACCGGCGGGCGTAGGCGCGGGCAGCCTCAACTGCAACGGCCGGTGGTACAAGGTCCTCAGCCTCCTCGACGCTGACGTTCGCGGGGATGGTCAAGGCTTCGTTGGCTGCCCAGGTGTCGATGCGGATGACGAGCTTCTCGTCGATGACCGGCTTCTGCCGGGCACCGCCCCGGCGGAGGGCCTTCTCGGCGTCCTTTCCGGCAGTGTCGCCGTCGAGGAGCACGACGCATGGTGGGCGGACCTGGTCACGGCCGCGAGCGAGGTAGACGAGGTACGGGATGCTGCTCGCGGATCCGGCCGGCACGATGGTGACCTCGTTGAGGTCGAGCGTGCGTAGGAAGGACCCGCCGTCACCGCGCAGTAACGAGGACATTCCAGCTAGCAGCACCTGGTCGGCCAGGCCCTCGACGAACAAGTTGGAGCCGCCGATGAACGCGGTCTCAGCCACGAAGCTGCCCAGCGACGTGCGTAGCGGTTCGTAGTGGTTCTTGGTGGCGTCGCGCACCACCCTGGTTCCTTCGTCTTCCCGGCCTTTCTCAATGACCCGGATGCGATGGGCGGCGTTGCGATTGATTAGGAATGGTGAGTGGGTGACGTAGACGACCTGGTCCCGGCGTGAACCGTCCTCAGGCTGGGCGTACTGCTCAAGGATGCGCAGCAGGTCCTGCTGCCCGGTGCTAGACAGGTAGGCGTCGGGTTCGTCCATGAGCAGGATCTCGTGCCGATCAGCTGGGCGTTGATGGGCCAGAAGTTGCACGTAGTAGCTCAGAAAGTATTGGAGGCCGCGGCTGCGTTCCTGGAACGAGTAGTCGGTGTTGGTGCGATCACGGATGGTGAAGCACAGTTCGTGTTCGCGGGGTGACAGCAGGAGCTTGAACTCGCGGTCCTGCGTCCACCAGCGGGGCAGGTTCAGGTTTCGGGCGATCTCGTTGTTCATTCGCTGGATCAGGCCGTTGACCTGCCCTTCGTGGCCTTTCTTCATCGCTTCAGCGAGGTCGTCGAACGCCCGCCGGTCGATGCCGCACACGTCGATTAGGAGTTTGCGGCCGAGTTCACGCTGCTTGCCGATCGCGCTATTGGCGTCGGCAGCCCCGCCTTTGATAATCGACAGGATTTCCGGGGCGCGTTGGGTGATCTGCTCGGTTGTGGTGATTCCCCCGCTGAAGATCAGGTCCAAGAAGCTCGTGCGCTGCTCGCGTTGCTGCGACCAGGTCGGTGTGCGGCCGGCGAGATAACTGATCGGGATGCTGTCGGGCAGGGCGACTCCGGTGTCGAGCCGGTATACCTGCGGGAGGGCGTCGCAGATCGCCGCGAGGGCCGCTGGCGTAACCGGGGCCGGCGTGTCAGCGTCGCCGTACAGGACGAACGGTTGACCCGATCCCGGCCGGAACAGTCGGAAGCGGTCACCGATGCGAAGAGGGCCACTGAGCACATCGGTGAGCGCTTTGCCAGCCGTTTCGGAGATGATCTCGAACTCGGCGCCAAACTCGGGCGAGTGCATTTGGTCTTTGGCCACCGAGTAGAATTCGGAGTATCGACAGAACGCCCCCCGCTCGATACCGTCACCGCTGGCGAGAATTTCGATCGCGTCCAACAGGTGGCTCTTGCCGGACTCGTTGGCGCCCACGATCGCGGTGATCGACGAATCGAGGTCGACGGTGACGTACGGAAACCACCGCCCGTCGAAGTCCTCCCACTTCCGGCGCGTGGCGTTGGGGGCGGCTTTGCGTTCGTAGTTGTAGTTGAACGACTTGTAGAAGCGGACGTAGAGCTTCGTCATACGCATAGATGCCTCGGTTCCCCCAACGTTGCGCCACATACGGCCGACCTGAACTCGACCCCGTGGACGGTGGTCGCTGGCGATGGTCTACGTCCGCCGACCTGATTATGCCCGCACGGTGGAAGCGAGGGCCGACACGCGGCCGGTTCGATGGCAAGTTGATCTGGAACGGCAACGGGACACCCGTCTGGCGCGCGGTGGCCCACGCTTTGTTCGCCAGGTCGGTCCCACCTTGACCAGGTGGTTTCGATGTTCTTCGGTTCTGGGCCCACTTTCGACAGCGGGGCATCGGCTGGTCTGGCGAGAGTCCGCCGAGGCTGCCAGTGTCGAAGGTCGACCCCGTTCGCGGCGTTCGGACGGGACTCGCGCGCCGGCTTGTCCGTGCGGGCGCTCGTCTCCAGCTATCAGGTCAGTCGCCGTTTCTAAACCCCGCCCAGCGACGCCCGGCCATCACGGAAGTGGGCCCCAATGTCAGCGACATTGATCAAGGAAGCCGCTCAACCAGGGCCCGGAAGTCGTGCACATCTGGGCCCCCGTTCACGCGCACGAAGCCAGCCGCAGAACGCCGTGAGGCTGCGCCCTCCGAAAGTCATCTTCGCCAACGTGCCACTCGCGGGATCCGCTGTGGTGTTCAACGCCTGACCTGCGTGTTCAACCTCGAATCAATCTTGTTCATGGGGTGGAACGCAGCGACGCACGAGGCTCTGTCGCCGGTGAGCCAGCCGGACGGGCTCCAAATCGAGGCCCGGATTTGTATTCCCTTTATGTCAGCGCTCGTCGGCGGACGTGGCCCACCATCCATGCCCCAGATGCCCCAGCACACTCCCGATCCCAGCCCGGAACGCCCGCGCGTCGGGCTGTTCCTCGTCCCGGCACACCGGCGGCGCGCGCCCCTGGCCGACGCGGATGCCTGGCACGGGCTCGACCCGCACCGCCTCGCCTGGCTGATCCGGCACTACACCCGGGCCGGTGACGTCGTGCTCGACCTCGACGCACACCCGGCCGTCGCCCGCGCCGCCCGGTACCTGCACCGCTACCCGGCCGTGCTCGTCCCCGACGGCGCCACGAGCCGGGTCCGGCTCACCGGTATCCGTGCCCGGCCCGCCCACATCCGGCGCCTCACGGACAGCGGCGTGTCGCTGCTGCTGGCCGGGCTGCCCCGGCCCGGCGCCGACCGCATCAGCCTCCGGGCAATGACCGACGCCATGAGCCAATGGCGCCGACTGCTGCACCCCGGCGGCTTCCTGCTCGCCGTCCTGCCCGCCCGTACCCCGGAGCCGGGCCGGATCTCCCAGCGCAGCGCCGTCGTCACGGCCGCCCGCGCTGCCGGGCTGCGCTACCACCAGCACATCCCGGTGCTGGCGGTTCCGCTGCCGGACGCCGAGCCGCGTACCGACGCGGCGACCGCCGCCAGCACCCGGCCCGCGCTGCTCGACGGCCGGCACGTCCCCATCCACATCGACGTCCTCGCCTTCGGCTCGACCACTACCGACCAGGAGGCCGCAGATGCGTGAACCCATCTCGTCCACCGACGCCTTCGCCATCGGCAACGACCCGGCAGACAGCGGCAGCCCGGACGTCGCCCGGCTGTTCGACCTCATCGCCGACGGAGTGCAGGGCTCGGTCCTGCTGACCGGGCAGCAGGCGTTTCGCGGTCAGCGAAGCGGCCGTTACACCCCGGCCTCGACACCGCACCCGGCCAAGATGATGCCGACCATTCCCCGCTACCTCATCGCCACCTACACCGACGAAGGCGACCTGGTCGCCGACCCGATGGCCGGCATCGGCACCACCATCGTCGAGGCCATGCACCTCGGCCGCCACGGCATCGGCATCGAGTACGAACCCCGATGGGCCACCCTCGCCGCGGGAAACATCCGCCTCGCCACCGGCCAAGGCGCCACCGGCACAGGAGAGATCTACACCGGCGACGCTCGCCGGCTGCCCGCGCTACTCCCACCCGAGATGCACGGCCGGATCAGCCTCGTCATCACCTCACCGCCGTACGGAGCCTCCACCCACGGACGCGCCATCACACCAGGCCGCGACCGAGGCAAGGTCCAGAAAATCAACAACAGGTACGGCGCCGATACCGGGAACCTCGCCTACGCCGGGCACACCGAACTCATCGAAGGGTTCATCCAGATCCTCACCGGCTGCGCCGCCGTCCTTCAACCCGGCGGCTACGTCGCCGTCACCGCCCGCCCGTACCGGCAACACGGCGAACTCGTCGACATCCCGGGCATGGTTGCCGCCGCCGGACTTGCGGCCGGGCTGACCCTGGTCGAAGAACTCATCGCGCTCATCGCCGGAGTCCGCGACGGCGTACTCGTGCCGCGGGCGTCATTCTTCCAGCGACAAAACGTTCGCGAGGCTCTCACCGCTGGTGATCCACAGTGGCTGATCCAGCACGAAGATCTGCTGATCTTGCAGACGAGCTCACACACCCGTCCCGCCCCGGGACTCGGCCGGAGCGATGAACCTCGCAGACGTACCGCCGGCCCGGCACGGTCTCTGACGGACGACTCTACCGGTGCGCACCGCCAGTCGGGCCGAGGTGGTCAGACGCCCTCCGTTGCTGTTGAGCGCAGCCTTGACCCCTCCACGGCTGTCCGCATGGATCGATGTCCGCAACCGGACCGGCCCGTCAACGCATCAGCACCGGGCCGCGTCCCCCGTCCCCGGCAGTCACACAGCCGGACACACGATAGGACGCCTGATTCATGCCCACGCGATCCCCAACCCGTCCCAGGGGCGCCACGCGCCCACTGGGTCATCGGCCCGGGTCCCACGGACAACCCGTCGGTTCAGGGCGCCGGTTCGACCGCAGCGGGCCAGCCATGACCGCGCCGGACGGCGCCGACTGGCGACCCGACCCCCTACTCACGATCGATGACATCGCCGCCTGGTTGCGTAAGCCCAAGAACACGCTCTACGCGTGGCACAGCAGGGGCAAGGGGCCGCGCGCGATCCACGTCGGTAACACCCTGCGGTACCGCCGCAGCGAGGTGGAACGGTGGCTCGACGACCAAACTGACCAGGGGCGGTGAGCCGTGGCCAGACCTGAACTGCCCGTCGGCACATGGGGGAAGATCCGCACAGAGAAGCTCGGTCCGAACCGGTTCTGTGCGAGAGCCCGTTTCCGCGACTACGACGGCAGAACGCGAGACGTCGCGGCCACCGGCAGCACCGGACCGGCAGCCGTTCGCGCACTGACCGTCAAACTCCGCGATCGAACCACCCCTAACGACGACGAGATCACGCGGGACACTCGCATCGATACCCTTGCCGACCTATGGCTCGATCAGATGGCAGCCGAGGAGCAGGTGGTACCCCAGACGCTGAACACGTACGAGTCGAGTCTGCGTTCCAAGATTCGGCCGGCTCTCGGTGGTCTGCGGCTCCGCGAGGCGACGGTTGGTCGCCTCGACAGGTTCCTCCGCGACATCGCGAAAGATCATCCGGCGGCGGCGAAGACCGCCAAGGTCGTCCTTGGCCAGATGTTCGCGCTCGCCGTACGACGCGGCGCCATCTCGACCAACCCGATCCGTGACACCGGACGGCTGCGCACGTCCAAACGGAAGGTAACCGCGCTGACCGACGAGGACCTGCACGCGGTCCGCGCGGCCATCCAGCAATGGCAGGAGCCCATTCCCGGCAAGTCCGGACCACGCCACACCAGTGACCTGGCCGACATCGTCGACCTCATGCTCGCGACCGGCGCGCGTATCGGCGAGGTGCTCGCGCTGCGTTGGGGCGACCTGGACCTCGGCGCCGAACGGCCCACCTTGACGATCTCCGGCACCTTGATCTACCTCAAAGGGCAGGGCGTCGTGCGTCAGGAGTGGACCAAGAGCGACGCCGGTTACCGGACGCTCGTCCTGCCCAACTTTGCAGTGGGTATGTTGCTGACCCGTAAGGTCGCTGCCGCGGATAACCCGATCGACGCGATCTTCGCCACCCGTCGCGGCACCTGGCTGGCGCCGAACAACGTTCGGCGGCAGTGGCGCCGTGCACGCGACGAGGCCGGCCTGGCGTGGGTCATTCCCCACACCTTCCGCAAGACCGTCGCCACCCTCATCGACAAGGAAGCCGACACCAAGAGCGCGGCGGCGCAACTCGGACACGGCAGCGAACAGGTGACGAGCCGGCACTACGTCGCCAAACCCGCACTCGCCCCGGACGTCTCGGAGATCCTCGAACGGCTCGGCACTCAGGGCGACACCAACCGGGCCACATGATTCCGTAGCGGGCGCCCTACGGGCGTCACCGGGTTGTCCGGCGAATCTGACCCCCGGAATCCATTAACGAGGGGTTTTCGGGGGCGGGTTAAAATTCCTGTCGAAGAACATCAATGCCCTGAGCAGGATAAGCCCTGCTCAGGGCATTGATTGTTTGTACGCCGCGTAGGACTTGAACCTACAACCCGCAGATTAAGAGTCTGCTGCTCTGCCAGTTGAGCTAGCGGCGCCCGGCTGAACGGAGGTAACCCTAGCACGGCCACCCGGGACCTCACCAAACGAGATACCCCCGTCCAGAACGTGGCCCGTATTACTCCTCGTCGTCCTCCCAGAAGAAGTCAGTCTGGGAAGCCTGGTCCGGGTCCTCCTCGAGCAGATCGGAGTCCGGGCCGGCGAGCTCGTCCATCTCCTCGTCGGCCTGGTCCCAGGTCGCGGGCGAATTCGGCATCTCGGCTGTCATGGCACACCCCCGTGGGTACCGGATCGTGATTCCAAACTGGCGATCCGCGAGCTACCCGGCCTCGGCGGTCCTAATCGCGACCGGCCAGGTGGAGGCGCGCAGCACCAGGGTGGTGGGCATGAGCAGCTCCTCGGGGGTCCAGTCGCCGGCGGTCATCGCGCGGCGCAGCATGCCCGCGGCGAGCACGCCCTGTTCGAAGACCCGCTGGCGGACCGTGGTCAGGTCGAGCAGTGCGCTCAGTTCGTGGTCGTCGAAGCCGATGACCGATACGTGACGTCCGGTGCGGCGCAGCGCGCTCAGGGCTCCGAAGGCGAGTTCGTCCGATTCGGCGAACACGGCCGTCGGCGGGTCGGCGAGGGTGAGCAGGCGACGCATGGCCTGCTCGCCGCCGTCCAGGCCGTGCGGTACCGACACGATGAGCTCCTCGGCCATGGGGATTCCGGCGCCGGCGAGCGTTTCGGCGTACGCGCGCCGCCGCGCGTGTGCGACCGGCAGGAACATGCTCTGGTCGTTGTACGTCGAGATCATCCCGATGCGCCGGTGGCCGAGCGCGAGCAGGTGCTGCACCGCCGTGGACGCGGCGGCGGAGTCGTCGATCCGGACGCACCCGGCGCCGGGGACGTCGTGGCCCACGGCGACGATCGGGACGCCGAGCGACAGCAGGTCGGCGATCTCTGCGTCGGTGAACTGCATGGCCACGGTGAGCACGGCGTCGACGCGCCGGCGCAGGGGGAGGGCGCCGAAGAAGCGCTGCCGGGCCGGGATGTCGCCGAGGTTGTACAGCAGCAGGTCGAGGGAGTGCTCCCGCAGCACGGACTCGGCGCCGGCCACGATCTGGCCGAAGAACCAGCGGGACGCGTACGGCACGATGACGCCCACCGTGTGCGTGCGCCCGCTGGCCAGGCGCGACGCGATCGGCGAGACGACATACGAAAGTGACGCCGCGGCCTGCAGCACGCGGTCGCGCGTCTCGTCGGAGACGTTGGGCAGCCCGCGGAGGGTACGCGACACGGTCGCGGTCGAAACTCCCGCGAGCCGGGCAACGTCCTCCATGCTGACGGGCGGTGGAGCGTCAGCCACACGCGAAGGCTAGGCAACTCGGGCAGCAACGGCAATATGTCCGCTGTGTTGCTAACTCGTTATCGATGAATGTGTCTGAAGGGCTCGACAAACCGACCTTGCAAGCGCTTACATCCGAGGAACACAGGCACACCCCAGCACACCGGGTACGCGGGCGGAGGCTGTTCGCCCGGACCGGGTATAGCCAGAAGGAGGCTAGCCATGGCCGTCCTCTCAAGGCGACGTCGGGCGTTCACGCTCGCCGGTGTGGCCGTATTGGCCCTCGCCGCATCCGCCTGCGGCAGTGGTGACAAAGGCACCGGCTCCAGCAACGCCGACAAGCCCGAGTGCGCGCCGTTCGCGCAGTACAAGGTCGAAAAAGCCAAGCGGGTCAAGATTTACGCCACGATCCGCGACGCCGAGGCCGAAAAGCTCGAGCAGTCGTGGAAGCAGTTCGCGGACTGTACCAATATCAAGATCGATTATGAGGGCTCCGCCGAGTTCGAGACCCAGGTCAAGGTCCGCGCCGACGGTGGCCAGCCGCCGGACATCGCGATCTTCCCGCAGCCGGGCCTGCTCGCCTCGTTCGTGAAGAGCAAGCAGCTCAAGGAGCTGCCGGCGCCGGTCAAGGCCAACCTCGACAGCAACTGGTCGAAGGACTGGGCGAAGTACGCGACCGTGGACGGCAAGGTCTACGGCGTGCCGCTGGGTGCCAATGTCAAGTCGCTGGTGTGGTATTCGCCGGGCCTGTTCAAGGAGAAGGGCTGGACCGTCCCGACCACGTGGGACGAGATGATCGCCCTCTCCGACAAGATCGCCGCGAGCGGCATCCAGGCGTGGTGCGCGGGCATCGAGTCCGGTGACGCGACCGGCTGGCCGGCCACCGACTGGATCGAGGACATCGTCCTGCGCGACCAGGGCCCGGACGTCTACGACCAGTGGGTCAACCACACGATCCCGTTCAACGACCCGAAGATCTTCTCGGCCGCCGAGCGCGCCGCGTCGATCCTCAAGAACCCGAAGTACGTCGGCAACCCCAAGACCATCGTGACCACCTCCTTCCAGGAGGGTGGCCTGCCGGTCAAGGACAAGAAGTGCGGCATGCACCGCCAGGCCAACTTCTACTCCAACCAGTGGCCGAAGGGCACGAACGTCGGCCCGGAAGGTGACGTCTACGCGTTCTACTTCCCGCCGGTGGACCCGTCCAAGGGCAAGCCGGTGCTGGTGGGTGGCGAGTTCGTCTCCGCCTTCTCGGACCGCGACGAGGTCGTCAAGGTGCAGACCTACCTCGCCTCCGGCGAGTGGGCCAACAGCAAGGCCAAGCTCGGCGACTGGATCTCGGCCAACAAGAAGCTGGATGTCAGCGTCGTGACCGGCACGATCGACAAGCTGTCGGTGACGATCCTGCAGGACCCGGCCACCGTGGCCCGGTTCGACGGCTCGGACCTGATGCCCGCCCAGGTCGGCTCGAAGTCCTTCTGGACCGGCATGACCGACTGGATCAACGGCACCAAGGACACGAAGACGACGCTGGACTACATCGAGAACAGCTGGCCCAAGTAGTGAACTGAGGTCCGGGTCCGGCGCCACTCACCGCGGCGCCGGACCCGGCTGGCCGGAGGACACCCCATGGAATACGACTTCTCCGAAGACGTCGCCAAGATCTGGCCGGCACTCATGTTCATGGCCGGCTTCGCCGTGGTCGTCGGCGCGTTGCTGTTCGTGCTCGACATCCTGCCCCGGTGGGGGAGGGGCAAGGAACGGCTGCAGATGGCCGGCTTCCTCGGCCCGGCGCTGATCCTGCTCTGCCTCGGCCTGGTGTACCCGCTCCTTCGCACCGTCTACCTGTCCTTCTTCAACGCCGAGGGCGACCAGTTCGTCGGGGTCGACAACTACAGCTGGATCTTCACCAACGACGACACGCTGCTGATGCTGCGAAACACGCTCCTCTGGGTCGTGTGCGTGCCGCTGGTGTCGACGGCGTTCGGCCTCGTCTACGCGGTGCTGGTCGACAAGGCCCGCGGTGAGGGCATCGCCAAGTCCCTGATCTTCATGCCGATGGCGATCTCGCTCGTCGGCGCGTCGATCATCTGGAAGTTCATCTACGCCTTCCGTGAGGAGGGCCAGGACCAGATCGGCCTGCTCAACCAGGTCCTGATCTGGCTCGGCGGCACGCCTCAGCAGTTCCTGAGCAGCGCCCCGAGCAACACGTTCTTCATGATCATCATGCTGATCTGGATCCAGGCCGGCTTCTCGATGGTCATCCTCTCCGCCGCGATCAAGGCGATCCCGTCCGAGATCGTCGAGGCGGCCCGGCTCGACGGCGCCAACCCGTGGCAGATGTTCTGGCGGGTGACGCTGCCGACCATCCGCCCCGCCGTCGTCGTCGTGGTCGTCACCATCACCATCGCCACCCTGAAGGTCTTCGACATCGTCCGCACCTCCACCGGTGGTCAGTTCGAAAGCAACGTGCTCGCCCTGGAGATGTACAACCAGGCGTTCCGGTCCTACGACAGCGGCAAGGGTTCCGCACTCGCGGTGCTGCTGTTCGTCCTGGTCGTCCCGGTCGTCATCTACCAGGTCCGGCAGCTGCGGCACCGAACGGAGGTCCGATGAGTAGCACCCTCAGCACCGACGCTCCCAAGGCCGGCCCGCTCAACCGGGGCGAGCCCGACACGATGGCCGGCCGCGTGGCGCGCAAGCTCGGCTCGCGCGTCGCCAGCGTCGTCTCGATCGTCATCGCGCTCGTCTGGACGATTCCGACCTTCGGCCTGTTCGTGTCGTCGCTGCGCCCCGAGAGCGACATCAAGACCACCGGCTGGTGGACGTTCTTCAAGAACCCGGCGATGACCCTGGACAACTACAACGAGGTCGTCTTCGGCACCTCGGGGACGTCCGGCCGCCTGGCCAGCTACTTCGTCAACTCGCTCGTCATCACGCTGCCGGCCGTGCTGTTCTCGGTCACCCTGGCGGCGATGGCGGCGTACGCGCTGTCCTGGCTGAACTTCCGCGGCCGTGACTGGATCTTCATCGGCGTCTTCGCCCTGCAGATCGTGCCGCTGCAGATGGCGCTGATCCCGATGCTGAAGCTGCTGCACAACTACACCGAGTGGGGCGGCGGCTTCTTCGCGGTCTGGTTCGCGCACACCTGTTTCGGCCTCCCGCTGGGCGTGTTCCTCCTGCACAACTTCATGGCGGAGCTGCCCAAGGACCTCTTCGAGGCGGCCCGGGTCGACGGAGCGGGCCCGGCGACGGTGTTCCGGCGCATCGTGCTGCCGCTCATCACCCCGGCGCTCGCCTCGCTGACCATCTTCCAGTTCCTCTGGATCTGGAACGACCTGCTCGTGGCCCTGGTCTTCACCTCGGGGCCGGGCACCCGCCCGCTGACCGTGCGGCTCGCCGAGCTCGCCGGCACGCGGGGCAACGACTGGCAGCGGCTGACCTCCGGCGCGTTCGTGTCGATGATCATCCCGCTGGTCGTGTTCCTTTCCCTGCAACGCTATTTCGTACGCGGCCTGCTGGCCGGTGGAGTCAAGGGGTGAGTCCGCTGCTCTGGTGGCGCGATGCCGTGATCTATCAGGTCTATCCGCGCTCGTTCGCCGACGCGGACGGCGACGGAATGGGAGACCTGCGCGGCATCACGTCGCGCCTCGACCACCTGGTCGAGCTGGGCGTCGACGCCCTGTGGATGTCGCCGTTCTACCCGTCTCCACAGCACGACGCGGGGTACGACGTCGCGGACTACCGTGACGTCGATCCCCGCTTCGGCACCCTCGCCGACTTCGACGCCCTCGTGGCCGCGGCCAAGGAGCGCGGCCTGCGGGTCATCGTCGACCTGGTGCCCAACCACACCTCGGGCGACCACGCGTGGTTCGCCGACGCCCTGGCCGCCGGCCCCGGCAGCGCGGCCCGCGACCGGTACCACTTCCGCAAGGGCCTCGGCGTCGACGGCGAGCTGCCGCCCAACGGCTGGCAGAGCGTCTTCGGCGGCCCGGCGTGGACGCGCGTCGCCGACGGCGAGTGGTATCTGCACCTGTTCGACACCAGCCAGCCCGACCTCAACTGGGACCTTCCCGAGGTGCGGAGCATGTTCGAGGACGTGCTGCGCTTCTGGCTGGACCGCGGCGTCGACGGCTTCCGCGTGGACGTCGCGCACGGCCTGATCAAGGAGAGCGGCCTGCCCGAGTGGACCGCGGCGCAGGTGCCGATCACCAGCCCCGGCGCCGAGCACCGCACCCCGCCGATGTGGGACCAGGACGGCGTGCACGAGGTGTACCGCTCGTGGCGGCGCATCCTCGAGCGCTACCCCGGCGACCGGATGATGGTCGGCGAGGCGTGGGTCGCCCCGGCCGAGCGGCTCGCCCGGTACGTGCGCCCGGACGAGATGAACCAGGCGTTCAACTTCAACTATCTGATGGCCCCGTGGACCGCCGCCGACCAGCGCGAGGCGATCGAGTCCAGCCTGGCCGGCGTGGAGCCGGTCGGCGCCGTCTGCACCTGGGTGCTGTCCAACCACGACGTGGTCCGCCACGCCAGCCGGCTCGGCTTCGCGCCCGGCCGCTCCGTGCAGGGCGGCATCGGCGAGGACGACCCGCAGCCGGACGAGGCCCTCGGCCTGCGCCGCGCCCGGGCGGCCACGATGCTGATGCTGTCGCTGCCCGGCTCGGCGTATCTGTACCAGGGCGAGGAACTCGGCCTGCCCGAGCACACCACGCTGCCCGACGACGTGCGCCAGGACCCGACCTGGTTCCGCTCCGGGCACGAGGTCCGCGGCCGCGACGGCTGCCGCGTGCCGATTCCGTGGGAGGCGGACGCCCCGGCGTACGGCTTCGGCCCGAGTGGAGATTCGTGGCTGCCGCAGCCGCCGGACTGGGCCCGCTTCGCCGCCGACCGGGAGCGGGGCGTGCCGGGCTCGACGCTGTCGATGTACACCGAGGCCCTGCGCCTGCGCCGCAAGCACGGGCTGGGTCAGGGTACCGTCGAATGGCGCACGGCTCCCGACGCGATCGACTTCCGCAACGGCTCGGTCCGGGTGATCACCAACTTCGGCAAGGTCCCCGCCCCGCTGCCGCCGGGCGAGGTCCTGCTGGCCAGCGCCGACCTGGCCGCGGACGGCACTCTCCCCCCGGACACCACCGCCTGGCTGCGCGTATGACGTCCCGGGGCGTGACAGCTGCGGTTACCGTCTAAACCATGAGCGCACTCATCGCCCTGGTCTACAGCTACCTCAGCCCGGCGACCCTGGAGGCCCTGGACGCCGGGCTGGAGCTCGACCGGCGTCGCCGCGGCTACGGCGGCAGCGTGATCGGCGCCTGCTGCTGCGCCGTGGTCGTGGCCATCGCGGTCGTGGTCTTGGTGATCGTTATGCGCCGGCGTCGCCCGCGGGCCTGATGTTTCGCCGCCACCCTTCCGAAGGGGGATTGCGACCCCTCCGGAAGGGAACCATGAGGTCATGGCGCGAGTCCTGCTCATCGACAACGACACGGAGAGGGCCCGGCTGAACAGCCTGCTCGCCACCATCAATTGCCTTTCGAATGAGCGTTTCTCCACTCGGGCCCGCGTCACCTGCGGACCGTCCCTCCCGCGAGAGACCGGTCGGCCCTGGCGGGCCTCCCTGCCAGGGCCGTGGGCGCAAGAACCGCACGGGGCGCAGGGTTCACGGTGGTTGGGCAGGCTCGGCGGATCACCCAGACATGAGGAGCGATTCCCGAGTTTTCGCAGGTCAGGGGTGGGTAGGCTTCGCACCGGGCGCGGCGCTGCGGCAGAGCGGCGACAGGGACGGGGCGTTGAGGCGCACCAGAACACCGCGCCGACCGAAGGGGGTGTCCGCTTGATGCGGATCGATTCGCGAATCGGGTGCACCGCCGGGCGCATCGCCGGCCGAGTGAGAGGTTACGGCCATGTGGCCGCCTGAACACGAGCGCTTCGCGGACCGTTCGGCCGCGGGAAGCATGCTCGGCACCGCCGTCGCGGAACACTTGCGGCAGATCGGAACGGGCGCTGGGTACGACGCCGCAGACCTGGACGCGCGCGCTCCGCTGGTGCTGGCGCTGCCAAGGGGTGGGGTGCCGGTCGGCGTCGCGGTGGCCGAGGCCATCGAGGCGGAGTTCGACCTGGTCATCTCGCGCAAGATCGGCCTGCCCTGGAAGGCAGACCACGGGGTCGGTGCCATCGCCGAGAACGGGCCCGCCGTGTTCGACCTGAGCGCGGTCGTGGCCGCCGGGCTCTGCGTCAGCGACCTCTCGCCAGCGGTACAGCGTGAGCGCGTCGAGCTGCGCCGGCGCCAGGAGCGCTACCGCGGCGCCCGGCCCGGCCCGGACGTAGCCGGGCGCGTGGTCGTGGTCGTGGACGACGGGCTCGCCACGGGGGTGACCGCCCGGGCCGCGGTCCGCGCACTGCGGGCGGGCAAGCCGGCGCACCTGGTCTTCGCCGCTCCCGTGTGCGCGGCGGAGTCGGTCGACCTGCTCACCGCCGACGTGGACGCGGTCCTGGACATTCACAGCCCGCGCGAGTTCCACGCCCTGGGGCTCTACTACAGCGACTTCACCCCACTGACGGACGCCCACGTCCTGCAGATGTGCACGCGGATGTGGGAGGCGACCAAGGTGCCGGCCCCGGTGTGAACAACGTATAGGCCACGGTGCGAGCCACGAGTTTTCGCACCGGTCGCGATCCCGGCACCGAAGAAGGTGCCGGGATCGCGGTGTTTATAACGCCGGGGGTGGGTAGAGCATCACCCTATGAGGGCGGAAGATCTGCGGGCCCGCGTCGAGCGGCGGGGGGATGCCACGGTCGTGCGCCTCGACGGGGTGTTGGACGTGGACAGCTCGCCGTCGTTGCGCTCGGCGGTCCTCGCCTGCCTGGCCGCGGAACCTTCGGTGATCGTGCTCGACGTCGCCGACCTGCGCCACCGCGACGACGTGGCGCTGACCGTGCTACCGGCGCTCGCCCAGCACGCCGCCGCCTGGCCGGGCAGCGCGATGACGCTGGCGGCCGCACCCCCGCCGCTGGCCTCGGCGCTGGACCGGATGGCGGTCGCCCGCCTGGTACCGGTGTTTCCGACGACCGACGCCGCCCTGGCCAACGCGTCCGGCGCGGGCGAGCGGATGCGCGTGCGGCTGCAGCCGATGCTGGACGCGACCGCGGCGGCCCGGCACCTGGTCGGCCGCGCCTGCACGCGGTGGGGCGTCGAGCGCGTCCGCGACGTCGCCGAGCTGGTCGTGACCGAGCTGGTGAGCAACGTGCTGCGCCACGCCGGCACCGAGATGGAGGTCGGCGTCGCCCGCGATCGGCGCCTGCTGCACGTGTCCGTGCGCGACCACGGCCCCGGCCTGCCCCGCCTCGGCGGGCGCGCCTACAAAGGCTACGAAGAAGCCTATGAAGACGAACGCAGGCACAAGGAGGAGCCGGCCTGGGACGAGGAGCAGGAAAAGGATGAGGGGCGGGAAAAAGACGAGGAAAAGGATGAGTGGCAGGGCGGCGGCATGCTGCGCGAGGATGGGCGTGGGCTGCTGGTGGTGAGCGCACTGACGCACGCATGGGGATGCACCCCGGTGCCCGATGGAAAGGTGGTCTGGGCGACATTGCGCATTTAAAAAGCTCACCCAGGAACTCATCCTTTCGCTTTGAAAATGGGCGCGAATTGGTGCGTACAGTGATCCGGAAAGCAAATCCGCCTGACTGATTAGGGGGAGTCTCCGCCATGGAGACAATGCCTACGGATTCGGTACCTGCACTGGACACCTGGCGGAATGGGGACGACGAGGTCCTGCGTCCCTCCGGAATCCTCGACTATGCGGCGAGCGTCGGCCTGCGGGTCGCGCTTTCCCGACGGCTCGACGCCGGCCAGCTGAACCTGACCGTCGACCTGTCCCGGCTGCGCCTGCTGGACTGCGCCGCGGCGGACACGCTGCTGCACGCCCAGTCCGAGGCCCAGGAGCGCGGCGGCGCCCTGCGCGCACCCGGCGCGAGCGACCTCGTCCTGGACGTGCTGGAGATCATTGGCGCGGCGAAGCAGCTACGCGCGTACGACGACCCGCCGCCGGGCGCGCCCCCGGTGCAGGGGGAGGAGACAGAGGACGCCGAGCCGCCCAGCCAATGGACCACGGTCAACGAGCTGCTGCGCCAGGCCGCGGCGATGGACCGCAACGACCCGCGGCGGGGCGCGCTGCGCGACCGGGCCGTCGCGCACAGCCTGCCGCTGGCGGACCGGCTGGCCCGTCGCTTCCACGGCATGGGGGAGTCACCCGCGGACCTGAGCCAGGTCGCCGCGCTCGGGCTGATGAAGGCGATCGAGGGCTTCGACCCGGACTACGGCACCGACTTCGGCGGCTACGCCACCCCGACGATCGTGGGGGAGCTGAAGCGGTACTTCCGCGACAAGGGCTGGGGCGTGCACGTCCCGCGCCGGCTGCAGGAGCTGCGCATCGAGATCAACCGCGTGCGCGACTCGCTGGGCCAGCGGCTGGGTCGCTCGCCCACCCCCAAGGACGTGGCGAGCCACCTCGGCATCGACGAGGAGCAGGTGCTCGAGGCGCTGGTGGCCTCCTCGGCGTACCGCCCGGTGTCGCTCTTCGCCCCCCTCGGCGGCGACGACGACGCCGGCACCCTGGCCGACGTGCTCGGCGACGACGACCGCGACATCGACGGCGTCGAGTTCCGGCAGGCGATCAAGCCGCTGATCGCCCGCCTGCCCGAGCGCGAGCGGCGGATCCTGTCTTTGCGCTTCTACGGCAACCGCACCCAGGCACAGATCGCGGCCGACCTGGGCATCTCCCAGATGCACGTGTCGCGGCTGCTCAGCCGGACCCTGGACGGGCTGCGCAGAGCGCTGCTCGACGGTTGAGATCACCGCACGACGGGTAGTGGGTCCCCTGGTTTCGACGAAAGGGGAGCCGTGACAGAGCTCCACACCGTGGAGATCGCCGCGGTGCTGCGCCAGCTGACCGCGAGGCTGATCGCCAGCGACGACCTCGACGAGGCACTGGAGGACCTCGTCGAGACCGCCGCCGACCTGGTGGAGGGCGCGTCCTGGTGCGCGGTCACGCTGGTCCGCTCGGGCGGGCCGTCCACGGCGGCGGCATCGTCCGGGTTGCCGGAGTCGCTGCTCGACAGCCAGTACGGCAATGGCGCCGGCCCCTCCATGGAGGCGATCCGCGCCCGGGACCTCGTCCACAGCGACGACCTGGCGGCCGACTCCCGCTGGCCGCAGTGGCGGCCCCACGCGCTGGCGGCGGGGGTCAAGGCGGTGCTGGCCGTGCCCGTCGACATCGACGAGCACGTGATCGGCGCGCTGACCGTCTACACCGCCGAGCCCGGGAGCTTCACCAGCGACGTCGGGCTGACCGCGATGCTCGTCGCCGAGCACGCCGGGTTGCTGCTGTCCGCCGTGCTCGACCGCGGCCGCCGCGCGGACGTGCACGCCGAGCTGACCGAGGCGCTCGCCGACGGCGAGACGGTCAACCGCGCCGTCGGCATCATGATGGTCCAGCGCGCCTGCTCCGCCGAGGCCGCCCTGGACGTGCTGCGCAGCACCGCCCACCGGCTCGACCTGCCGCTGACCACGGTCGCCGGTCGCCTGGTGCAGACGGTCGAGCGCCGGGTCGGCCACGATCGTCAGCCCTGACCGTCAGCCGGCCACCTCGTCAGCCCTTGACGGTCAGGATGGGTCGCAGCTCGACCACCGGCTCGGCGACGCCCGCCGTGCGCAGGCTCTCCACCACCGGGCGCACCTCCTTGTACGCCCACGGCGCCTCCTGCTTGAGGTCGCGCCGCCACGCGGCGATGATGTCCCGGCGCGTCGCCACCGCGGGGTCGCGATGGTTGAGCGGGGTGACCACCCGGAACTCGCGCAGGAACTCGTCGAGCTCGGCGTCGCTGCCCCGGGCCGCCGCGCCGCGCGGCACGCTGCGTCCGGCGCCGTGGCAGGCGCTGCCGAGCGCCCGCTCGCTGCCCAGGCCGTGCGGCAGGTAGCTCGGCGCGCCCATCGAGCCGGGCACGATGACGGGCTCGCCCCACCCGTCGGCGCTCGTCCCGGCCGGCGTCGCGCTCCGCTTATGCCTGATTATTGGCCGAGGGCAATGCGGCTGTCCTGCGAGACTGGGCGCATGGAGCCCTCGCTGGCCGTGTTCGACATCGACGGGGTGGTCGCCGACGTGCGGCACCGGCTGAAGTATCTGGACCGCCGGCCCAAGGACTGGAACCGGTTCTTCGCCGCCGCCGGTCGCGACCCCGTGCTGGCCGAGGGCGTCGAGCTGGCCCGGGAGTACGCGCGGCGCCACGTGCTGGTCTGGCTCACCGGGCGGCCGGAGCACCTGCGCGACGTCACCACCGCGTGGCTGGGCGCCGCCGGCCTGCCCGCCGAGCTGCTCTTCATGCGGCCGGTCGACGACCGCCGGCCCGCGCGCGACTTCAAGTCCCGCCAGCTCGCGCGGCTCGCCCGGGAGTCGCCGATCGAGCTCGTCGTCGACGACGACCCCGAGGTGGTGGAGCGGCTGCGCGGGCTCGGATACGCGGTGCGCCTCGCCGACTGGGTGCCGCGCTCCTCGACGCTGCGCACCGCCCAGGAGCGCGAGGGTCGCACCTAACCGGGCCCGGAACGACGCACTCGACCCGATCCTGAGCTGACTCCACTTTTGGGACGATATGAGTTATCTCATATGTTCTTCCCGTTCCCAAGGCCGTGAAGGACCTCTTGGACGACCTGCCGGCATGGTGCCCGGAAAGTACCGAATTTTTCGGGCACCACACCGGTGAGATCCAGGTCCGCATGGTTGTGTGGGTGACACCGTGCAAAAAATTGCGTAGTCATGCACTACGCTTGCGGTCATGACTCGACGACTCGCTGAGGTGGCGAAGTACGCCGGCGTGAGCGAGGCGACCGTGAGTCGGGTGCTCAACGGCAAGCCCGGCATCTCAGACGCTACCCGCACCGCGGTCCTCACCGCGCTCGATGTGTTGGGCTACGAGCGGCCAACCAAGCTTCGCGGCGAGCGGGCCCGCCTCGTCGGCCTCGTGCTGCCGGAACTGCAAAACCCGATCTTCCCGGCCTTCGCCGAAGTGGTCGCCGGGGCGCTGTCCAAACGCGGCTTCACCCCGGTGCTGTGCACCCGGACCGCGGATGGCGTCTCCGAGGCCGACTATGTCGACATGCTGCTGGACCAGCACGTCTCCGGCATCATCTTCTGCGGTGGCCTGTATCACCAGGGCGCGGCGGAGCACGAGCACTACCACCGGCTGCACGACCGCGGGCTGCCCGCGGTGCTGGTCAACGCCGCCATCGACGACCTCGGCTTCCCCCGCGTGTCGGTCGACGACGGGCACGCCGTGGACCAGGCGTTCAACCATCTGAGCTCGCTGGGGCACAAGCGGATCGGGCTGATTCTCGGCCCCGCCGACCACGCGCCGTCCAACCGCAAGCTGGCCGCGTTCAAGGAGGCCGCCGCGCTGTCGAGCACGGTCAACGAGGCCGACGTCGAGCGGGTCATCTTCTCGATGGAGGGCGGGCGCGCGGGTGCCACGCGGCTGATCAAGCACGGCGTCACCGGCATCATCTGCGCCTCCGACGTCCAGGCCCTCGGTGCGATCCGAGCGGCCCGCCGGCTCGGCCGCGAGGTCCCCGACAACGTGTCCGTGGTCGGCTTCGACGACTCGCTGTTCATGAACTGCACCGACCCGCCGCTGACCACGGTCCGCCAGCCCATCCAGTCGATGGGCCAGGCGGCGGTGACGCTACTGGTCAGTCAGGTCGCCGGCACGCTCGTGCCGACGGAGGAGATGCTGTTCGAGCCCGAATTGGTCGTGCGTGGCTCCACCGGCGCGTTGCAGGAGGCCCGGGCGACCACCGCCGCATAGCCCCCGAAACCGGGGCGACATCTGAGAGCGTCGCGACTTCTGCGCGAAGTCGTGGCGCTCTTTGCAACTCGTGCGCGACCCGCTTACTCCGCGCCGTCGACCCGCTGGAGCACACCCCTCGGTGGTCGTGTGCCGCTTTCCGGTGCCGACGGAGGTCCGCCGCTCCGGCCGCTATGATATCGGCCGATTCCATGCAAGTTGCTGGCCGTGGGAGCGCGCTCTTGCAAGCGGTTGTCAGACCTCATTAAAATTTTGCAACGAGCCATGGACTTCTTGTGCGGCGTGAGCCTAATCTCTTGCCTATGCCAGGCCGAGACCCTGACGCGATGCGAGGGAAGCCGATCAGTAACGCGCGCTGTGGAAGGACTTCCTCTGGCCGCTGCTGGTGCTGCCCACGCCGGACAACCAGAAGCTCTCGGCCGGGCTCACTCGGCTCGCGGAGAGCTCGTTCGTCTCGCCCATCCAGTTCATGGTCGGCCTGGCGATCGCGTGCGTGCCGATGATCGCACTCTTGCTGATTCTCCAGCGGCAGATCCTGCCCGGTCTGAGCGCGGGCAGCCTCAAGGGGTGACGGCGGCGCGCAGCAACCGGGGCGCTCATTACGTGGAGTCCCGAGGATCCACCTGTCGTGTGTAGGCATTCAAGTGCGAGAAAGCAGGTTCCACGTGGGCGACCAGAACCACCAAGCATGGTGGCGTAGCGCCGCTATCTACCAGGTGTACTTGCGGAGCTTCGCCGACGGCAACGGCGACGGCGTCGGCGACCTGGCGGGCCTGCGTTCGCGCCTGCCGTACCTGGCCGGTCTCGGCGTCGACGCCATCTGGATCGTGCCGTGGTACCCGTCGCCGCTCGCCGACGGGGGCTACGACGTCGCCGACTTCCGGGCCATCGAGCCGATCTTCGGCACCCTCGCCGAGGCCGAGAAGCTCATCGAGGAGGCCCACGCCGCCGGCATCCGGGTGATCTGCGACATCGTGCCGAACCACTGCTCCGACCAGCACGCCTGGTTTCAGCGGGCGCTCGCCGCGCCGCCCGGCTCGCCGGAGCGGGACCTGTTCTGGTTCCGTAAGGGCCGCGGCGAGCACGGCGAGCTGCCGCCGACCGACCTGCAGTCCATCTTCGGCGGGTCGGCCTGGACCCGGGTCAGCGACGGCGAGTGGTATCTGCACCTGTTCGCGTCGGAGCAGCCGGACTTCAACTGGGACCACCCGGCCGTCCGCGAGGAGTTCGAGGACATCCTGCGGTTCTGGCTGGACCGGGGCATCGACGGCATCCGGATCGACTCCGCCGCCGTGCTCATCAAGGACCCACTCGTCAGCGACACGTATGAGGACAACGACGGCATCCACGAGGTCTACCAGTCGTGGCGGCGCATCACGGACACCTACAGCCCGCCGCGCGCGTTGATCGGCGAGGTGTGGCTGCCCGACCACGAGGCGTTCGCGCGTTACCTGCGCCCCGACGAGCTGCACACGGCGTTCAACTTCGCCTTCCTGGGCGCGCCGTGGGAGGCCGAGCGGCTGCGGTACGAGATCGACATGACGCTCGAGGTGCACGCGCCGGTCGCCGCGCCGGCCACTTGGGTGCTCAGCAACCACGACGTGACCCGTGAGGTGACCCGCTTCGGCCGCGAGGTGACGAACTTCGCCTTCGCCGACAAGCGCCGCAACGTGCCGTCGGACCTGGAGCTCGGCACCCGCCGGGCGCGCGCCGCCGCGCTGCTGACCATGTCGCTGCCCGGCGCCTACTACCTGTACCAGGGCGAGGAGCTCGGCCTGGAGGAGGTCGAGGACCTCGACGACACGCTGCGCGAGGACCCCATGTTCCACCGCTCCGGCGGTGTCGACCCCGGCCGGGACGGCTGCCGTGTGCCGCTGCCCTGGTCGGGTTCGCAGGCGCCGTTCGGCTTCAGCCCGGCCGATGCCTCGGGCGCGCCGTGGCTGCCGCAGCCGGCGCACTGGGCCGGGCTGTCCGTCGCCGCCCAGCAGGGCGTGCCGGGCTCGTTCCTGCAGCTGTACCGCGACGCGCTGCACATCCGGCGGGCCGAGCCGGCGCTGGGCGACGGGCCGATGCGCTGGCTCGACTCCGACCCGCAGGTGCTCGCCTTCGCCCGCGACGACTCGTTCGCCAACGTGACCAACCTGGGCACCGAACCGGCCGTCCTGCCGCCACATCGCGAGGTGCTCCTGAGCAGCATCCCGCTCAACGAGGACGGCACGCTCCCCCCGGACGCCTCCGCCTGGATCCGGCTGGCGTAAGCGCCACGATCACGGGGGCCTGAGACGCCGGGCGGTCGCACAAGTTGGCGGGTGCGGCCGCCCGGCTTTTTCTACTCTTAACTGTTAATGGCGGACGGGCCCGCGAGCGTTAACTGTTAAGGCGATCCACAATCTTGAGATGGCGCGCGGCGGCCAATAAGTTCATTCCCAAGGAAAATGACTTCCTTGTGGAGGCGGCACATGCGTTCCACCCTGACCGTCGCGGCGACATCCCAGCCGTTCCGATGGTGACGCCGGGTTTTTCCGGGAACAGAGACGGGGCGCTGGCCACACCGGCGCCCCGTTGTTCTGCCCTACCGTCCAAGGTGTTGCGATCGACCCTGTCCAAGGTGTTGTGAGCAGCGCGAACTACTCCCAGTCCCACCGAAGTCCATAGCGGCCGGGGCCATAGTCGAGAGCGATCGCGTGGACCGAGTGGCCCACGTCGACCTCCATTGACGTGACCTGTTCATCCTGGCCGTCCGTCTGCTGGTACTGATAGACGGCCCGCGGTAAGGCGGCGGGGTCGAAACAGACCTCGACGACGTATTCGCGCACCGGAAGCCGGAACTTGCGCTCATACTGCTTCGCCAGTGGAAACGGCGGATAATTGTGCAGCGCGTGTTCGGTGATTACCGTCTCACCCTTGGCGAGCGGCCGGTCGAACAGTAACTCGGCCAGCAATAGGCCGCTCTCCGGGTGTTCAACGATCCGGCCCAGCCGGCAGTTACGCACCGGCGTGAGCAACGGCAGCGGGTTGCCCGGCACATCCAGGCGGATGATCGCCACCCAGCGGTCCGGCCCGTCGGCCTCCGCGCGCAGCACCTGTCGTACGAGAAACGACACCTCGCCCCGGTCGGGGCCGACGTTGACGCGGTCGTGCTGGCTCAGGCGGGTCAGCCGCTCGTCCCACCGCGTGTCGATGCCCTGCGCCAGGTCGACGATGAGGTCGCGCTCCGACCAGAAGGCGCCCAGCTCCGGGTTGTCCGTGCTCTTGTGCAGGTGCCGGCCCCGGGGCCGGGGCGGCCCGACCAGCGCCGCGAGCGAGCCGGGATCGACCTCGAGGATCTTCTCGAGCTCGGCCAGGGCCGCCAGCGACTCGCGCCGCTCCGGCCGGCTGCGCCCGGTCTGCCAGTAGCTCAGCGTGGCGAGACTCACCGAATAGCCTTCGGCGCGCAACCGCTCCTGGATACGTTCCAACCCCAGACCACGTGCCTGGATTGCGTCCCGTAGCGCGCCAGCGAAGTCGACCATCAGCCCCCCGGGAGCCATCCTCGCGGTCCGGGCCGCACACACGCAAGCGCACGTTTGAGCGGAGTCCGATTCCGTTGCCCGGACCGCATTGGCGAGCGATAGTACACCGGGATTGTCATCTATCGCCCGGACGTCGAGACGTTCCAGGACTCCGCCGGCGACCGCATCGCCGACTTTCATGGCACCATCGGTCGCCTCGACCATCTGACCAGGCCCGGAGCCGACTTTCCGCGGCTGCGTCCGACCCACCCGGCCGTCGAGCGGACGGCGGTCACGGCGCCACGAACCGCTACCACGTCGATGCCTGGCTGGACGCGCTTGGCGATTTCGCGGGGCCGCCCCACCGGGCAGGCGATCGCATCGTCAAGGTCATCATCGATCATGTGGTGAACCACACCCTCGACCGGGCCCGCGGTTTCGGTCGGACTGAAAACTGGCTGATAACCACCAGGCTTTACGCTCGGTCGTGATCGAGCTCACCGAGCCGAGGCGTTTCGACAGCCCGCTGGATCAGGCTTCGGCGGGGGAACGCATGGCGGGGATCCGCACCGGCGCCACCGGCCGCCCGAAGTGCCAGCCCTGGCCGAGGTCGCAGCCCAGGGCGGCGAGCCGGGCGGCCTGGTCGGCGGTCTCGATCCCCTCGGCGGTGACCGTCATCTGCAGCGTGTGCGCCAGCCGGATGACGGTCTCGACGATCTGCTCGTCGACGTGGTCGCTCTCCAGCTTGCGGATGCCGGCCATGAACGCGCCCGCGAGCTTCAGCCCGTGCACCGGCAGGTGGCGCAGGTAGGCCAGATTGGAGTAGCCGATGCCGAAGTCGTCGATGACGATGCGCACGCCGAGGTCGGCGATGGTGCGCAGAGTCTGCACCGGGCGTCCGGTCGACTGCATGAGCACCGTCTCGGTCAGCTCCAGCTGCAGGTTGGCCGGCTCCAGCCCGGAGTCGGCCAGCGCGTGCCGCACGTCGTCGAGCAGCCGCGGGTCGTTGCACTGGCGAGGCGAGACGTTCACGCTGACCAGCAGCGGGGTGCCGGGGTGGGCGCGCTGCCACGCGGCGGCCGCCATGCACGACTCGCGCAGCACCCACCGGCCCAGCGGCAGGATCATGCCGGACTGCTCGGCGACCGGGATGAACGTGTTGGGCGACACCGTGCCGAGCTCCGGGTGCCGCCAGCGCAGCAGTGCCTCCGCGCCCCGCAGGCGGTTGTCCGACAGGGCCACGAGCGGCTGGTACACCAGCTCGAACTCGCCGCGGTCCAGGGCGCCCGAGAGCCTTCCCGTCAGGCCGTACTGCAGCAGCTGCTGGGCGTTGCGCTGCTCGTCGAAGAGCGCGTAGCGGGCCCGCCCGTCGGCCTTGGCGAGGTAGAGCGTGGCGTCTGCGGCGCGCAGCAGCTCCTCCGGCCCGGCGCCGCGGGCGGCCTGCTCGACGATGCCGATGCTGGCCGACACCGCGAGCTCGTGCCCGTCGAGGTGGACCGGCTTGTTGAGCTCGGCGAGCATCGACTCGGCCAGCTCGGTCAGCTCATCGGGGCCCTTGGTGTCGCGCACGACGACCACGAACTCGTCGCCGCCCACCCGCGCCACGAAGTGTCCGACGTCGATCACGCACGACCGCAGCCGATCGGCCAGGGCGACGAGCAGCTGGTCGCCGAAGCCGTGCCCGAGCGTGTCGTTGATGGTCTTGAACTCGTCGAGGTCGACGAAGCACACCCCGATGCGGGTGCCCTCCTCGGCCCCGCGCAGCGCCTCGGTGAGGTGGCCGTAGAGCAGCACACGGTTGGGCAGGCCGGTCAGCGGGTCGTGGTGCGCCTGGTGATGCAGCTCCCGCTGCAGGCTGTCCTCGGCGTCGCTGAGCGCCCGCGTCCACGCGCGGCGGATGCGCTCCTGGTCGTCGAGGACCTTCTGCCGGCTCGCTCGGGTGAAGCCGGCCGCGAACGCGCCGATCAGCTCGCCGTCGGCGGACGGCAGCTGGAACAGCACTCCGATCGAGCGCCGCAGCGCCTCGGGGCTGTTGAGCCCGGCGTCGACCAGGGCGGCGCCGACGGCGGCACCGGCCACGGGGTCTCCTGTGCGCAGGGCGGCGGTCTGCTGCTCGAAGAAACGCTGCAGGGCCTCGGCGCTCAGATCGAGGTAGCTGGTCTGCCGCACGGCGGAGATCCACTGCCGGGCGAGGTGTGAGAGGGCAGGATCGATGACGGCATCGTCCTGGCTGCCGGCGCCCGCCACCGAATCACCCCCGGCGAAGAGTACTGCACCGCGGGCTCCGGAAGAATCGACGCTCAGTGCTGTTCTGGTCCGGTTCCGTGAGCCCTTCGGCGAACCTGGTCAGGAGCTGCGCGAACGTGGCCGCTCGGCCGCCGTCCAGTGCTCGGTGGCCCGCGCGAACAGGCCCGGCGGGAGTGGCGGACGCGTTCGTAGAGTTCCTGGCCGGCCACGGTGCGTACCACCCGCGCGGCTGGCCGTCCCCGTCTCCACGCTGACGCGTCCGGCACTTATCCCGTGGCGGCCAGCGTGATCGAGCCGAGCGTGCGGGCGGTCAGGCGGCCGTCGCCCAGGCCGAGCTCGATGAGGTCGTCGAAGACGCGCTGGTCTCGATCCGCGGCGCGCACGGCCGCGTCGACGATCCAGCGCCGCGAGCTCAGTGCGGCGGCCACGCGCGAGTGGCGCAGGTGCCGCCCCAGCCGGTCGCGCAGCGTCGCGCGGTAGCGGCCGGCGGGCGAGTCCCCGTGCGCGGCGGCCGCGCCGGCCAGCGCGCCCGACAGCACCGCGTAGAAGATCCCCTCGCCGGTGAACGGGTTGATCAGCGACAGCGCGTCACCGGCCAGCAGCAGGCGCCCCCGCGCGGGCGGCGGCCGGTGCGTGGACAGCGGCAGGTGGTGGGCGCGCAGCGGGCTCAGGGAAATCCCTGGTTCGTGGATCCGGGTGCGGGCGGGGTGCGGCCCGGATGTCCGCGAGGCCGCCGATCCATAGCGTTTCCGGCGTGGAGAAGAGACCGATCACCGTTCGGGTCGCGCGCTGGAGCGCGGAGCATCCGTGGCGCGCCATCGCATTCTGGGTCGTGTTCGTCGCCGTCTGCTTCGTGGGCGGAAACATGGCGGGGACCGTCGAGGCCACCAGCCGTGACCAGGCCATCGGGGAATCCGGCCGGGCCGGCGTCATCGCCGACGACGGGCATTTCGACAACCCGGCGACCGAGAGCGTGCTCATCACCGCCCGCTCCGGCGCCCTGGACACCGACGCCGCGATGCGCGCGGCAACCGACGTCACCGCCGCGATGAAGGCGCTGCCGGAGGTCGAGGCGGTCAGCGACCCGCTGCCGTCGCACGACAAGACCGCCGTGCTCGTGCAGGTCACCATGAAGGGCGACCCGGACACCGCGCAGGACCGCTTCGCGCCACTGATGAAGGCCACCGCCGACGTGCAGAGCCGCCACCCGGACCTGCGCGTGGAGGAGACCGGCGGACCGTCGATCTCCAAGGCGATGGACGACACGCTGGGCAAGGACTTCAAGAAGGCCGAGTACCTCAGCCTGCCGGTCACCTTCGCGATCCTCATCGTGGCCTTCGGCGCGCTCATCGCCGCCGGTGTGCCGGTGCTGCTGGCCCTGTCGTCGGTCGCCGCCGCCCTCGGCCTGTCCACCCTGGCCTCGCACCTGGTCCCGTCGACCGACACCACCTCCAGCGTCATCCTGCTGATCGGCATGGCCGTCGGCGTCGACTACTCCCTGTTCTACCTGCGCCGCGAGCGCGAGGAGCGGGCGAAGGGCCGGGCCCACCTCGACGCCGTCGAGATCGCCGCCGAGACCTCCGGGCACGCCGTCGTCGTCTCCGGCATCGCCGTGACGATCGCGATGGCCGGGCTGTTCCTCGCCGGCGACGTGGTCTTCTCGTCCCTGGCGCTGGGCTCGATCCTGGTCGTGCTGGTCGCCGTGCTCGGCTCGCTGACCGTGCTGCCGGCGCTGCTGTCCAAGCTCGGCCGCTGGATCGACCGGCCGCGTGTGCCGCTGCTGTGGCGCCTCACCCGCCCGCGCACCGACGAGAAGGGATCCCGGCTCTGGTCGGTCCTGCTGCGCCCCGCGCTGCGCCGGCCCGCCGCGACCCTGACGGTGTCGGTGCTGGCCCTGCTGGCGCTCGCCGCACCCGCGCTGAGCATGCGGCTCACGTTCCCCGGCATGGAGGACCTGCCGCGCACCACGCCGGCGATGCAGGCGTACGACCGGCTGGTGAAGGCCTTCCCGAGCAACGGCACGGTGCACATGGTCGCGGTCCGCGTCCCGGCCGGGCAGCTCGACGCGACCAGGGCCGCGCTCACCCAGCTGGCCCAGAAGGCCGCCGCGGACCCGCTGTTCGCGCCCCTGGACCAGGAGCCGGACGTGCGGGTCTCCAAGGACGGCCGGGTCGCCGTGCTCGACGTCGCCACGCCGTTCGAGGGCCGCTCCGACCAGGCCAAGGAGTCGCTGACCCGGTTGCGCACCCAGCTGGTGCCGCAGGCGCTCGGCGCGGTGCCGGGCGCGGAGATCGCCGTCGGCGGGTTCGTCGCGGCCGACCTCGACTACGCCGAGCACATCCAGCGGAAGCTGCCGCTGGTCATGGGCTTCGTGCTGGTGCTGACGTTCGTGGTCATGGCCTTCACGTTCCGCTCGGTGGTGGTCGCGCTGACGTCCATCGCGCTGAACATGCTCTCCGCGGCCGCCTCCTACGGCCTGGTGGTGCTCATCTTCCAGGGCACCTGGGCCGAAGGCATCCTGGGCTTCAAGTCCATGGACGCGGTGGTGTCCTGGCTGCCGCTGTTCCTCTTCGTGGTTCTGTTCGGCCTGTCGATGGACTACCACGTCTTCGTGGTCAGCCGGATCCGCGAGGCGGTGCGCCGGGGCCTGAGCACCCGCGAGGCCGTGGCACAGGGCATCTCGGGTTCGGCCGGCGTGGTGACCAGCGCGGCCGTGGTGATGGTGGCGGTGTTCTCCATCTTCGCCACACTGAGCACGGTCGACATGAAGCAGCTCGGCGTCGGCCTGGCCGCGGCGATCCTGCTCGACGCGACGATCATCCGGGCGGTCGTGCTGCCCTCGCTGATGACCCTGCTGGGCAATGCCAACTGGTGGGCACCACGGTTCATGCGCCCCCGCCACGCGCCGGCGCACCGGGCCCGCGAGGTCGAAGGCGAGCTGGTCGCCACCCGCTGAGGTTTCCTCCGGGGTGCCGCGAAAGTGCTGATGGGCCGGCGTGTGGAAACAACACACGCCGGCCCTGCGCTTCCGTCATCCTTCCGTTTCCCGCCCGGCGCGGCCGACAATTCGGGTACTGTTCGCCTATCGCCCAGCGATAGGAGCGGCTTGTGCTCGTCCTGACCCGACGTCCCGGTGAAAGCGTGATGGTCGGTGACGACGTCGTCATCACCGTGCTCGACGTGCGCGGCGATGTGGTAAGGCTGGGCATCAAGGCACCCCGCAGCATCCAGGTCCACCGCGAAGAGGTGTACCGCGAGCTGCGGAAGGCCAACCGTGAGACCGCCTCGCCCAGCGATGTCGCCGTGCGGGCACTGAGCCGCATGCTGCGCACCGACAGCAAGTAGGCGGGCCGGTCACCCCGTTCCCCGGTTTGACGCAGCCTCATCGGCCCGAGGTCGCCATGCGGCCGGCGTTGACCCGCAAGCGGGCGAGCTCGAAGACGATTGCGCGTGGCCGCGCGCGGCCGCCTCCTGAGCGGTCGCGGAAGCGATGTCGCCGACGATCACCCGGCGACCGGGCCGCTGGGTGGGTGTCGATCCGGCGCCAAAGGGAATCCAGCCGGCCATGGCGTCCCGTACCGCGGATCAGCATGGGTCTGTGCCAAAGGCCGGCAATGGTCTGGCGGCATTCCTGCGGGCGCTGCTTGCGCTGGTCCTCTGCGCGGCCTGGCTCGTGGGCGAGCCGCCTATGACGACGCGGACCGACCGCTTCGCGATCGTGGTCCCGGGGCCGCCGACCGGACAGCCGGCCGAGGCGGCGATGGGCGGGCGCCGGTGCGCGGACCCGGCCGGCACATGGCTGGGCATGCGCTGGCGCAACGAGCTCAAGTGGCGGGTGAACGAGCGGACGATCCCGGCGTACCTCGGCGACCGCACGGCCGTCGTGAACGCGTTGCGCAGCGCGGCCACGTCCGTTGACATCGGGCGCAACGACTGCGGCCTGCCGGAGAACCTGGGCATCCAGGAGTCGTACGACGGCAAGACCGACCGCGTCGCGGGCGTCACGTCGTCTGGCGGGTGCGGCGAGCGCGACGGGCACAACGCCGTGTCCTTCGGCCCGCTCAAGCACGGGCTGCTCGCGGTCACGTGTATCTGGTGGTACGGCCCGAAGGAGAACGGCCGCAGCGTCGAGACCGACATCCTGATCGACGACACCGAGGGCCTGTTCTTCCTCACCACGCCTCCCTCCTGCAGCAACCGCTGGGACCTCGAGGGCACGGTGACCCACGAGTTCGGGCACGCGTTCGGCCTCGGCCACGTCGCGTACGCGCAGCACTCGGTGCTGACCATGACCGACGGGCTGCCGGACTGCTCGACCGCCTACCGGGGCCTCGGCCTCGGCGACTACCTGACGCTCAAGCAGCAGTACGGCACCAATTGAGCCAACGGTGCTGTGGCTCAGGACTTGGGTCGGGTTGCCTTCGGCGGCTGTGGGCGCCACGTCGTTGATCGTCGGGCTGCCTGGAATACCGCCTCGATTGTGGCCTCGTCGAACGCGTCGGGGCGGGCTTGCAGCCACTTGCCGAGCCGCATGCCGTGTGCACGCCGAGGACCCGCGCGAGAAAGGTCCTCACCGGCGCCGCTTGCCGCAGTGCGACAGCCTGCTCGCGAGCCTCGGCGCCGGCACGGCGGAGTGCGAGGTCCTCCCAGTCTTCGACGGCCGCCGCAGGCTCGTCGCAGATCGCGGGCGAGCTCTGCGACGCGATCGACTCGGTGCCGGTTGACGTTGTTTCGACATCTGTGGCAGTGGGTTCGTGCGGCCGAACGGCGGTGAGAGCGTCGCCCGGCGCTGGCTCGGCGGCGGGAGGAGCAGCCGCGCCGCGTTGCGTCACGACGACGTTGTCGGCAGTGGGCGAGGCGTTTTCCCTCCAGTGCGCGATTGCCGCCATCACGGTGTCCCGATCAGCGGTTGCCTCTACGTGTGTTTCGCCTGATAGGAGGTCGTGCCAGCCCACCCGCGTGCCGCCGGGCGTGGAGACGTACAGCCGGTCTTTGCCGTATTTGCGCCACCGCGTCACGGTCAGCTCTTCCATCCGAGAATGATCTCGCTGGAGTCCTGAACAACGAAGGTCCACCGCACGCAACCAACCGAATCGGCTGCCAGACCTGCCCAAGCGGACGGCAGGCGGTGACGTACGCCGAGAGCCCCGCGCCCAGCGCGCGATACAGCAGGTTGTCGTCGCTCACGGCACTGCGCTCGTCGGCACCCGTGCTGCACCGCAGGACAGTCGAACCCTGGCCGACACCGTCCCGTCTAGGGTGGAATCCATGATCGAGGTGGTGACGCGGGTGCGGGCGATCTGCCTGGCGTTGCCGGGCGTCAGCGAGCACGTCAGTCACGGCACGCCGCTGTTCAAGCGCGCCCGGAGGGCGTTCGTGCAGGTCTGGCCGGACGGCCACCATCAGAACCGGTTCCCGCACCTGTGGTGCGCGGCGCCTGAGGGCGTCCAGGAGCTCCTGATCGCCGAGGATCCGCGGGTGTACTTCAGGCCGCCCTACGTCGGCCACCGCGGCTGGATCGGCATCGACCTCACCGACCCCGACTGGGAGGACGTGGAGGAGCGCATCGACGTGGCCTACGGCACGAGCGGGCCCTAAGGGTAGGGCGCACCGGGGCCACGCTGACCCGGTCGGCACCGCTGTGGACGGCGGCCGGCACCGATGGCGGGCCCGGCGATCGGCAGACCCTGCCCGCGTTGCGTGCGTTAGACCTGGCGATAAGCAATCTGGCTGTATACCTGATGTCGAATCGTCGAACGGTTGATCATGGCAACCGGGTTGTGACCAAGAGCAAACGCTTACGAACTGGGCGCGCAATTCAGACGAACGTAGTGTTGGTTTGGTCAGCCGCAACACGCGGAAATGTCACACATCGGATTGCCACCATCCGTTACGAGCCCGAGGAGACCGAGATGACCCCGATGCTGATCTCGCGCCCGGCCGTTCACGTCGTCCCCGAGCTGGCCAGCGAGCGCTGCGACAGCTGCGGCGCGGCGGCCAAGCTGACGGTGACCTTCGGTACCGCCGGCGAGCTGGCCTTCTGCGGGCACCACGCGAACCGTTTCGCGGATCGGATCGCCGCGACGGCGGACAAGGTCGTCGTCGAGTCGGGCTTCGAGTGGCGCGGCTGAGGACTTTGGACGATCCCTGCTGAGCGGGGGGAGTGTGGCGTCGTGGCGTTGCCGCGGCGCCACGCCGCGTTCCGGCGGTCGGCGGTCCATCGGGGCAGTAGCACCGGCACGATCAGCCCACGAGGCGGCCGCGTCGGTGCACCGTCGCGCGAGCGGAGAGCGCCGGATCGTGCGTGGGCGGGCGGCGTTCGTCGCTGAGTGGCGGATCGATCGCCAGGGTCGGGCGCCGGCGCGGTAGCGGGGCGGGCCACTCGTCGGTGTCGGACGGGCGCCGGCTCACCGCGGCGGCCGGCGGCGGCAACGTGCCGGCGGCCACGACCCGGTCGCGGCCGGCCCGCTTGGCCGCGTAGAGCGCCCGGTCGGCCAGCAGGATCAGCTCGTCCGGCACCGCGGTGTCGGCCGGCAGCACCGCCGTACCGGCGGAGACCGTGACCGCGCGGAGGACACCGCCGCCCACGTCGACCGGGCCGCCGCTCACGGCCGAGCGCAGCCGGTCCGCGAGCTCGGCCGTCCGCGTCGCTTCGGCGCTCGGCACGAGCAGGGCGAATTCCTCGCCGCCGTAGCGCGCGACGGCCACGCCGGGGCCGGCCGCGGCGCGCAGCCGGTCGGCGACCTCCCGCAGTACCCGGTCGCCGGCCGGGTGGCCGAACGAGTCGTTGATGCGCTTGAAGTGGTCGATGTCGAGCAGGATCACGCCGAAGGGCCGGGCGCCCCGCCGCGCGCGGAGGTGCTCCTCGAACGCCCGCCGGGTGTGCAGCCCGGTCAGCAGGTCGGTAGCGGCGAGCCGGCGCTGGTCCGCGACGAGGCCGGCCATCCGCCCGAGCACCAGCAGGAACAGCAGCGCGCACGCGACGGCGATCACCGGGACGTCGCGCGTCCTGCCGGTTTCGTACTGCACCAGGAGTACGACCGGGGCAAGCAGTGAGGCGGCAGCCAGGGCGACCAGGCGCGCGGACGTCATGTCGGTCGCTCGCCGCGCCGGTGGGTCGTCGACGCGGCGCATGGAGGGGTGCAGCGCGGCCCCGCCGAGCAGGGTGTACGTCAGCAGCCACAGGAAGCACTCCCAGCCGCGGGCGCCGCCGCCGAGCAGCGTGAACGAGGTGTCGCCGGCGAGCATCGTGCACAGGCCGGCCAGCAGCATGAGGTAGCTGGGGGAGCGGGCGCCGCCGCCGAGCAACAGGCGCAGGCCGATGACGAGGACCAGCAGGTCGCCCAGCGGATACGCCACGGTCACCAGCCGGGCCGGCGTGGTCATGTCCGCCGCCTCGGTCAGCGGGCCGATGAGGTACACCCACGACAGCAGGCCGGCGGCGGTGGCCAGGATGCCGGCGTCCAGCAGCGCCGGGGTGCGCCGTCCCGGCGTCCGGCGGCGCACGAAGCTCACCAGCGCGCCGATGATCAGGGGGTACTGCGCCAGGTACAGGGCGTCGGCGACGCTCGGGAACGCGGTCGAGCCGTGGACCAGGCTCTGCGCGAGGTAGATCGAGTCGCCGGCCGCGTAGGCGAGCTGGCCGGCGCCGAGCAGATACCAGCCGGTCAGCTCGCCCGCATGGCCGGGCGAACGGTAGCGCCGGGTGGCGTACAGGACCGTGGCGGCCGTGAGCGCGGACAGCCCGGTGTACAGGCCGCCGGCGAGCCAGGGCGCCGCCCCGAGCGCGAACAGCGCGACGAACGCCGCGGCGGTCACCGTACCGAGCGCGACGAAGACCGCCCACAGCGGCCTTTGGTCACGGATTGCGGTCACGCGACCATTCTCCGTCATCAAAATCTCGAGGCTCATCGTCCAGTCGGATGATCCACAGTTTGTTCCCGGTCACAACGCCGTGCCGGTGTCGCCTGTCCGATACCTCCCTGTCCGCAACCCGGAGGACACGGCGGTGCTCCGGCGGGAGCGTGGACTTGGCCAAGGCGAAGGGAGCAAGTCATGACGCCGCAGCTTCTGGAACACGTCCGCGCCGAGGCGCTCTTCGTGTCGGACGTGCAGTCGTCGGAGCCGCTCGACCCGGAGCGCATCCGCCGCGCGGTCATGCTCAGCGTCCGCCGGCATGGGCCGCGCGGGTGCGCGGCGCTGGTCGCCCACGAGTTCGGCGAGCACCCGGAGACCGCCGTCGGCCGGATGGGCTGGGTCCTCGACGCCGTGCGCCGGGCCTACGTCCGCGCCCACCGCTGATCCTCATTTTCTGTCGTACCCCCGGGGCAGAATCCGGGGTATGCGATTCGACGAGCTGGCCACGGTATCGAGGGCGGTGGCGGCGACGCCCGCCCGCAACGCCAAGATCGAGCTGCTCGCGGCCGCCCTGCGGGGCCTGGCCGGGTCCGGCGACGAGCGCACTGTCTCCGCCGGCGCCGGTTACCTCTGCGGGGAGCTGCGCCAGCGCCAGACCGGGGTCGGCTACGCGAGCCTCCGCGACCTGCCCCCGCCCGCCGCCGAGGCCTCGCTGAGCGTCGCCGACGTCGACATCGCGTTCGAGCGGATTTCGCAGCTGTCCGGCAAGGGCTCCCAGGCCGCCCGTCGCGCGGAGGTCGCGGCCCTCTTCGGCGCGGCGACCGACGCCGAGCGGCGGCTCCTCGTCGGGCTGCTCAGCGGCGAGCTGCGCCAGGGCGCGCAGGCCGGGCTGCTGGCCGACGCGCTGGCCCGGGCGGCCGGGATCCCCTCCACGGCGGTGCGCCGGGCCCTGCTGCTGGCCGGCGACCTCAGGACCGTCGCGGTCTCCGCGTTGCTCGGCGGGGCCGATGCGCTGGACGCCTACCGGCTCACGGTCGGCCGGCCGCTCTCGCCGATGCTCGCCTCCAGCGCCCCCAACGCCACCGAGGCCCTCGCGGCCACCGGCGTCCCGGCCGCCGCCGACGAAAAGATCGACGGCGTGCGCATCCAGGTGCATCGCTCCGGCTCCGCGATCTCGGTGTATAGCCGCAGCCTCGACGACCTCACCGCGCGCGTGCCGGGCGTGGTCGCCGCCGTCGCCGCGCTGGACGTGTCCTCGATCGTGCTCGACGGCGAGGCCGTCGGCGTCGACCCGGACAGCGGCCGGGCCATCCCCTTCCAGGAGACCTCGAGCCGGGCCGCGCGCCGCGACGGGTTGTCGGTCCTGCGACCGTTCTTCTTCGACATCCTGCACCTGGACGGCGCGGACCTGCTCGACGAGCCGGCCTCGGCGCGCTGGGCGGCGCTGGATCGCGTGGTCCCCGAGCGGATGCGGGTCGGGCGCACCATGCTCGCCACGGCCGACGAGGCGGAGGAGGCATTCGCGCTCGCGGTCGCGGCCGGGCACGAGGGCCTGGTGATCAAGTCGGCCGCCGCGCCCTACGACGTGGGCCGCCGCGGTGCCGCCTGGGTCAAGGTCAAGCCCCGGCACACGCTCGACCTGGTGGTCCTCGCCGTCGAGTGGGGCCACGGGCGGCGCCGGGGCTGGCTGTCCAACCTCCACCTAGGCGCCCGCGACCCGCACGGCGGCGGGTTCGTGATGCTGGGCAAGACCTTCAAGGGCATGACCGACGAGATGCTGCGGTGGCAGACCGAGCGGCTGCGGGCCTTGGCCGTCGAGGACGCTGCCGCGTCCGAGTGGGTCGTGCGGGTGCGGCCCGAGCTGGTGGTCGAGGTGGCCTTCGACGGGGTGCAGACGTCACCGCGCTATCCGGGCGGGGTGACGCTGCGGTTCGCACGCGTGCTGCGGTATCGGGAGGACAAACGCCCCGAGGAGGCGGACACCATTGACGCGGTCCGCGCGATCCACCGTGGCACCGCCGCTCAGCGGGAAGCGCCGTGAGCCGCTTCCTCCTCCTCATCGGCCTCGTCGTCGAGCAGGTTCGCCGGGCGCGGGCCGCGGACCTCCCGGCGGGCGAGGTAGCCGAAGCCGTAGAGGGTCATCGCGGCGAAGAGCCACCACTGCAGCACGTAGCCGGCGTTCTGCAGCGCGTTCTGCTTCTGGGCCGGCACCGTCGTGAAGCCCGGCGCCGGCTCGTCCGAGCTCACGTAGGCGTCGAAGAGCGCGTAGGGCAGCGCGGGGGCGATCGCCGAGGGCGTGATCCGGCGGACCTCCGTGCGGCCGTTGACCTCCTGCGGCGGGCCGCCCCGGCTCTCCGCCGGGCGCAGCCGCCCGGCGACGGTGACGTTGCCGCTCGGCGCCGCGGGCACCTCGGGGGCCGTGAGGGCGCCGGCCGCGGCCGGGCGCACCCAGCCCCGGTCGACCAGCACCGCCGTGCCGTCGCTCAGCACCAGCGGGGTGAGCACCTCGAAGCCGACCGCGCCCTCGACGGTGCGGCCGCGCACGAGGATCTCATGGGCGGAGTCGTAGCGGCCCGTCACCGTCACCCGCGTCCACTCGGTGTGCTCCGCCGGCGGCGGCCCGACCGTCCCCGCCGCCCCGGACGGCGCGCCGACCACGCCGGTCAGTGGCACGGGCGCCGCCGACGTGCCCGCCTCGATCCGGGCGTTGATCTCGGCCCGCTGGTGATAGCGGTCAAGCTGCCAGAGGCCGAGCAGCACCATGACGGTCGCTGCGGCCACCGTCAGCGCGGCGTAGCCGAGCCAGCGGGGCGTCGCGAGAAACCGGTACACAACCATGCACAGTATCCCGCCCCATTCCGGACGGCCGGGGTGGCGCCCGTTCGGTATCGTCCGGGACACACCTACGCCTTAGCGCCGGAGGAGCACATGAGCACGATCCCGCGGCTGGTGATCAGCGCGCCGTCGTCCGGTCATGGCAAGACGGCCGTGTCGGTCGGCCTGCTCGCGGCGCTGTCGGCCCGCGGCTACCGGGCCGCCGGGTTCAAGATCGGGCCGGACCACGTCGATGCCGCCTACCTGGGCCTGGCCGCCGGCCGCCCGGGCCGCAACCTCGACCCACGCCTGGTCGGGGCCAAGCGGATGGGACCGCTGTTCGCCCATGGCGCCACGTCGCTGGACATCGCCGTGGTCGAGGGCACGATGGGGCTGTTCGACGGCCTCGCCGGGCGCACCGACAGCGAGTCCACGGCGCAGATCTCCGGCCTGCTGCGTGCCCCCGTCATCCTGGTCGTCGACGTCGGCGCGATGGGCCAGTCGGTCGCCGCCCTCGTGCACGGCTTCCGCGCCTACGACGAGCTGCTCTGGCTTGGCGGCGTGATCCTCAACCGGGTCGCCTCCAGCCGCCACGAGCAGCTGCTGCGCGAGGCGCTCGACGACATCGGGGTGCCCGTCCTGGGCGCCCTGCGCAGGCACGCCCTCAGCGACGCCGGCGACGCCGGGGCCCCGTTGCCGTCCCGCCACCACGGGGTCGCCCCGGTCGTGCACCACAACATCGACGCCGTGCGCGCCGTGCGCCGCCTCGGCGAGGTCATCGCCAGCGCCGTCGACATCGACCGCACCATGGCGCTGGCCCGTTCCGCGCCCCGGCTGATCTCCGACGCGTGGAATGCCGAGGCCGAGGTGGCCGCGGCCGGCGCGAGCGACGCCGCCGCGTCCTCGCTCGCGGCCACGCGCATCGGCCGCCGGCCCGTCGTGGGCGTCGCCTTCGCCTATCCGGAGACTGCCGAGTTGCTCACCGCCGCCGGCGCCGAGGTCGTGCCGTTCGACCCGCTGCGCGACGAGGCGCTGCCGGCCAACGTCGACGGCCTGGTCATCGGCGCAGCGCTGCCCGAGTCCTACGCGGAGGAGCTCACCTTCAACGGCCGCCTCCGCTCCGCCGTCGCCGCGCACGCCGCGGCCGGCAAGCCGATCGCGGCCGAGGGTGCCGGCCTCGTCTGGCTGTGCCGCGACTACAACGGCCGCCCGATGTGCGGGGTTGTCGACGCCTCCGCCCGCGACACCGACCTGGTCGTCCTCGGCTATCGCGAGGCCACCGCCCGATCCTCGTCGGTCTTGTTGCCGGTCGGCGCGCAGGTCATCGGCCACAAGATGCACCGCACGACCATCACACCGCGCGCGGGCCAACAGGCCGCCTGGACGTGGGCCGGCGGCCCGGCCGAGGGCTTCGTCCAGCGCGGCGTGCACGCCTCCTACCTGGGCCTGCACTGGGCCGGCGCGCCGTCGATCGCGTCCCGCTTCGTGGCCGCGGCCAGCGCGACCGCCGCGCCGGCGCCGGGCCAGTGGAGCACGCCGTCGACCAGTCCGTATGGGCGGCCGTCCGTGCCGCAGCTGACCTTCCCCACGGCCCTGGTGACCGGCGTCCCGGCCGCCGCCGGCGCCCCGAGCTACACGGCCGACTACACCGCGCCTGAGCCCGCCGCGCCGCCGCGCCTGCCCGGCTCGGCCATCCCCGGCTCGATCCTGTCCAGCCCGGGCGGCCCCGGCTCGATCGCCGCGCTTGCCGCCGATCCGCTCGCCGCCGATCCGCCCGCCTTCGACCCGGCCGCCGTCGCGCCGGCCGTTCCGTCACCCCCGCTCACCGCGGCCGGCTCGTCCGCGGTCTCCGTCTCGTCCCCGGCCGCCAGCTCGCCTCCGGTCTCCGTCTCCTCCCCGGCCGCCGGCTGGTCGCCGGGGCCGGTCCTCTCCGCCGGGCCTGTCTCGTCCCCGGTGTCCGCTACGTCCGCGGTGCCCGGCTCGACGTTCGGCGCCGTGGCGGCTTCCGGCGTGCCGGCGAACGCGCCGACCTCGCCGGGCGCGTCGTCGCCGTTCGGGCCGGGGCTCGGCCCCGCGATGCCGTTGTCGTGGACCTCACCGTCCCTGTCGGAGCCGGTCGCCCTCGCCTCGTCTTCGGCCTCCGCGCTCCCGGCCTCGTCCACGCCCGTGTCCTCCGCCCCGTCGTCGGCCGCTGCGCCGTCCGCACCTCCGGCGTCCGCTTCCGTGTCGCCGGTCTCCGTATCGCCCGCGTCCGCGGCGGCGGATTCCGCGTCGCCGGTGGTCCTGGCGTCGGAGGGTCCGTTGTCAGCGGCTCCGACGTCCGCTCTTTCGGCGCCCGCGGGCCAGTCATCCGCGACGGCGGTGGCGGGCGCGCCGCTGTTGGCGGGTCCGGGCTTTGTGGGTCCGGGCTCTGTGGATCGGGACTCTGCCGGTCCGGGGTCCGCCGGTCCGGGGTTCGCGGGTCCAGGGTTTGCCGGTTCCGCCTCGGGCGGGGCGGGCTCGGAGGGTTCGGGCTCTGCCGGGTCGGCGGCGAAGCGGGTTTCCTCGGGTATTGCGGACATGTCCGACATTTCTGTTGTATCGGACGAAGCGGACTGGTTTCGCGATGGCGACTTGGGTGAGCCGGGTGTTGCGCGGTCCGGGCCCGGGCTGCCCGCCGTGGGCTTGGTGACGTCCGGGCCCTGGTCGGCCGGCCCGGCTGATGGCGCTGACGAGGATGCGGCGGCGGCCCTGCCCGGTGACACGCTGCCCACCGCGATGGATGAGGCGAGCGTAGGGGTGCCTTCCGGCTCGAACGGCCCCGTGACGGCCGCGGGCCTGCCATCGTCTGGGGTTGTGCCGACGACCGTAGCGATCTCGCCGCCGACCGTGCCCTCCCGGCCCTCCACTGCGCAGCCGCTGTCTGCCGCCGAGCCGGCGTCCGCCGCCCGGCCGGTTTCGCCCGCGCCGGGGGGTTCCGCCGCTCATCCGGTATCGACACCGCCGGCCGTGGGGGTGCGGCCCGCAGGGATGATCAGCCCGGCCACCTCGGCGGCGATGCCCGTCTCGTCGGCGCCCATGCCGCGGGCGCCCGCCCCGGTTTCCGCGGCGCCGGTCGGCGTCACCGCCATGCCCGCCGCAGAGTCGGAGCTCGTGCCCTCGCCCGGCGATGGGCCCGGGACGTACCCTTCGCCGTCGCTTCCGGGCGCCGGCCTTCCGGAGCAGGCTCCGGTGTCCGCGCCGCCGGTTTCGGCACCGCCCTCGTCCGGGTCATCTGTCGAAATCGCGTCGATTCCGGCCGCGCCCGTGTCGGTGCCGGTCTCGGGGCCGCCCGGTTCGGTAGTGTCCGGTTCTGTGCCTTCTTCGCCTGTTTCGGGATCGCCGTCCGGGCCGGTCCCCGTGTCCGCGCCGCCCGGTTCCGCGCCCGCCGGCCCTGCCTCCGGCTCCCGGTCCGTCGATGCCGCGCCCGGCTCTCTGGGCGCCGGGGACCTCTCCGACTCCCGGTCTGCAGAGGGCGGGCTCGGGGTCGAGGGCGCCGAAGGGCTGGTCGGTTTCCGGCCTGGTGAGGGTGTGGCCGGTTCCGGGGGCTCCGACGGTGACGCGGGTGGTGCGGGCAGCGGTGGCGGGAAGCCGCCGGCCGGTGGTTCGAGCGAGGCCGCCTAGTGGCGACGTGGTCGGTGGCGCTGCGACGATTTCCGTCGCTGGTGGTCGAGACGCCGCGGCTGACCGTGCGGCCGCTGTGTGCCGACGACGACAAGCGGGTCACCGAGATCTTCGCCGACCGGCTCGTGCGGCGCTGGCTGCCGGTGGCGCAGGATGAACTGGACGAGCTGGACGAGTTCGACGGATACGCGTGGTGCACCGAGCTCGCGGTCGAGCGGCGGGACAGCGGGGCCGGTGACCACTTCGGGATCGTGCGGCGCGAGGACGAGCGGCTCGTCGGGTGCCTGTGGACGAAGAACACCGACTGGCTGACGCGGTCGACCGAGATCGCCTACGCGGTGGCGGCCGATGCCCGCGGATACGGCGTGGCCCCCGAGGCGGTCGACGTGCTAGCGCTGTCGCTGCTGCTGGAGCACCGGTTCCAGCGCATCGAGCTACGTGTGGCACCCGGCAATGTGGCGTCGCGGCGGGTGGCGGAGAAGGCCGGGTTCACCTATGAGGGCCTCCTGCGTAACGCGGGCTCGCTCGCCAGCGGGCGCGTCGACCTGGAGAGCTGGTCGCTGCTCCCGTCCGACATCCGGTGAACCCACAAGCCGCCGGCGGGCCTTTCGGCGGCTGTCCGCGACAGGAGCACATCGGCTGAACTCGTCGGCCGCGCGCCGGGTCCGCAGGAGCTGAGGAAGCCGCCGGCCACCCGCATCGTGCGCGCGATCACAATCTTGAGCTGGGACAATTCGACCCGTCATACGCGACGATCGCCTGATGCTGCGGTTTCACGGCGATGCGGAGGTCGCGCCGGGCCTCGTCGACCTGGCGGTCAACGTCCGGCAGGAGGCGCCGCCGTCCTGGCTGACCGGGCCGATCGCGGCGTCGCTGGCGCACCTGGCGCGATACCCGGATCCGGCCGAGGCCACGGCCGCCATCGCGCGGCGCCATGGGCGGGCACCGGAGGAGGTGCTGCTGACCGCCGGGGCGGCGCAGGCGTTCACGCTGCTGGCCCAGGCGCTGCGGCCGCGGCGGGCGGTGGTGGTGCACCCGCAGTTCACCGAGCCGGAGTCGGCGCTGCTGACCGCGGGCCACGCGGTGGAGCGGGTGCTGCTGCGGGAGCGGGACGGCTTTCGGCTCATCGATCCGGCCATCCCCGACGACGCCGACCTGGTGATCGTGGGCAATCCGACAAACCCGACATCGGTCCTGCACCCGGCCGCGGACATCGCCGCGATCGCCCGGGACGGCCGGATCACCGTCGTCGACGAGGCGTTCGCCGACACGGTGCCGGGCGAGCCGGAGTCGTTGTCGGGCGACCGCGAGCTGCCAGGGCTGCTCGTCATCCGCAGCCTGACCAAGACGTGGGGGCTGGCCGGGCTGCGGATCGGGTATGTGCTGGGGCCGGCCGGCCTGCTCGACCGGCTGCGCGAGCACGCTCCACTGTGGAGCGTCTCCACGCCGGCCCTCGCCGCCGCGCTCGCCTGCGCCTCGGCCCGGGCGGTCGACACGGAGCGTGAGATCGCCGAGCGGCTCGTCGCGGACCGCGCGCACCTCGTCGGGGCGCTCGAGCGGGCCGGGGTCCGGGTCGCCGGGCGGCCGTCGAGTTCGTTCGTGCTGATCAAGGTGGCGGGCGGCGAGCGGGTGCGCGCCGCGCTGCGCGAGCGCGGGTTCGCGGTGCGACGTGGCGAAACCTTCCCGGGACTGGGCCCGGACTGGTTACGTATTGCCGTGCGGGACACTGCCACGAGTGACGCCTTCGTCGCGGTGTTGTCGAACCTAGTGGGAGGGCCAACATGCTGAACGAGACGATCACCGCGATCCGGCCGCTCGACGACGAGGCCATCACGGCCGCCCGGGCGCTGCAGGGCCGCCTGACGAAGCCAGCGGGCTCCCTCGGCGCGCTGGAGGCCCTGTCGGTACGCCTGGCCGGGCTCGCCGGCGTGTGCCCGCCGCCGATCCCGCAGCCGGCGGCGCTCGCCATCTTCGCCGGCGACCACGGCGTGCACGAGCAGGGCGTCACGCCCTGGCCACAGGAGGTCACCGCGCAGATGGTGGCCAACTTCGTGGCCGGCGGTGCGGTCGTCAACGCCTTCGCGCGCCAGGCCGGCGTGCCGGTCACCGTCGTGGACGTGGGCGTGAAGGCCACGCTGGAGCCGGCCGGGGCGCTGCTCGACCGCAAGGTGCGGGCCGGCACCCGGGATCTGAGCGTCGAGCCGGCGATGACGCGCGAGGAGACCGTACGCGCGATCGAGGCCGGCATGCAGGTCGCCGAGGACCTCGTCGCCGGCGGCGCCCGGGCGCTGCTCACCGGCGACATGGGCATCGCCAACACCACGCCGTCGGCGGCGCTGATCGCGGCGTTCACGCACGCCGACCCGGCCGCCGTGACCGGGCTCGGCACCGGCATCGACAGCGAGACGCACGCCCGGAAGGTCGCGGTCGTCACGTCCGCGGTCGTCGGGCTGAACGCCGAGGATCCGATCGACATCCTGGCCGCGGTCGGCGGGCTGGAGCACGCGGCGCTGACCGGGTACATCCTGCGGGCCGCCGCCCTGCGCGTGCCGGTGGTCCTCGACGGCGTCATCGCCGCGTCGGCCGCGCTCGCCGCGCACGCCCTCGCGCCGGGCTCGGTGGGGGCCATGGTGGCCGGGCACCGGTCGGCCGAGCCGGGCGCCACCGTCGCGCTGGGCTATCTTGAGCTCGAACCACTCGTCGACCTCGGCCTGCGCCTTGGCGAGGGCACGGGCGCCGTCCTGGCGCTGCCGATCGTGGCCAGTGCTGTTCGCGTGTTGCACGAAGTCGCCACTTTCGACTCTGCTGGAGTAGCCCACAAGTGAACCCCTACCCCCTCGGCCTGCAACTCGACGGCTTACGCGTCTTGGTGGTCGGCGGTGGCGCCGTCGCCACCAGGCGCGTGCCCGCTCTGCTCGACGCGGGCGCGGACGTCGTGCTCGTCTCCCCGCACATCACCCCCGCGCTGCAAGCCCACGTCGACGCCGGTCGGCTCAACTGGCGGCCCCGCCGGTTCGAGCCGGCCGACGCCGACGACGCGTGGCTGGTCCACGTCGCCGTGAACGACCCCGAGGCCGGCCAGGCCATCAGCGAGGTGACGGCGGCCAAGCGGATCTTCACCGTCCGCGCCGACGACCGCCACGCCGCGACCGCTTGGACGCCCGCGGTGACCCGCCACGGCCCGGTCACCGTCGCGGTCCTCGCCGGTGGCGACCCGGTCCGCGCGGTCGCGGTCCGCGACGCGATCGGCGAGCAGCTGGCCACCGGGGGGCTCGACACGGCCCACGCCGAGGCCCGGCGGGGCTCGGTCGCGCTCGTCGGCTCCGGCCCGGGCGATCCCGAGCTGCTGACCGTGCGCGGCCGCCGGCTGCTCGCCGCCGCCGACGTGGTCGTGGTCGACCGGCTCGCGGCCGGCCTGCTGCTGGACGAGCTGCGTCCCGAGGTGGAACTGGTCGACGCGTCGAAGATCCCGTACGGGCCCTCGGCGGCGCAGGAGGAGATCAACCGGGTGCTCGTCGACCAGGCCCAGGCCGGGAAGTTCGTCGTGCGGCTCAAGGGCGGCGACCCGTATGTCTTCGGCCGCGGCGGCGAGGAACTGCTGGCCTGCGCCGAGGCGGGCGTGCCGGTGCTCGTGGTGCCAGGGGTGACCAGCGCGATCGCGGTGCCGTCCGCGGCCGGCATCCCGGTGACGCACCGCGGGGTCGCGCACGAGTTCACGGTGGTCTCCGGCCACCTGGCGCCGGACCACGCCGAGTCGCTGGTCGACTGGGCGGCGCTGGCCCGGCTGCGGGGCACCGTGTGCGTGCTGATGGGGCTGAAGAACCTGCCGGCGATCGCCGCGGTGCTGCAGGAGCACGGACGGGCGCCGGACACGCCGGTCGCGGTGATCCAGGAGGGGACGACCCGGGATCAGCGCATCGTACGGGCGACGCTGTCCACGGTCGCCGACGCGACCAAGGAGGCGGCGATGCGCCCGCCGGCCGTGATCGTGATCGGTCCGGTCGTGGACGCGCTCGCGACCTGAACAACCCGGGCGTCGATCTTGCAGTTGTGGTGCCGACAAACTCGGACATCCGCGGAGTGTCCCGGCACCACAACTGCAAGATCAGCAACAAGCACGGCTACGAGCGGTCGAGCTCCAGCGCGCAGCGGATCAGGCCCAGGTGCGAATACGCCTGCGGGTGGTTGCCCAGCGCCCGCTCGGTCATCGGGTCGTACTCCTCCGGGATCAGCCCCGTCGGGCCCGCGCACTCGATGAACTGCGCGAACAGCTCCTCCGCGTCGGCCCGGCGGCCGGTGCGCAGGTATGCCTCGATCATCCACGTGGTGCACAGGTGGAAGCCGCCCTCGACGCCCGGCAGGCCGTCGTCCCAGCGGTACCGGTAGACGGTCGGACCCTCGCGCAACTCGGCCTCGACGGCGAGCACCGTGGCCAGGAACCGCGGGTCGTCGTCCTGCAGCAGGCCGGACAGGCCGATCCACAGCACCGAGGCGTCCATCTCCTCGTAGCCGTAGGCGACCGTGTACGCGCCGGCCTTCTCGTTCCAGCCCTTGTCGAGCACGTTGTCGGCGATGGTCTTGCGCAGCGTGTGCCAGCCGTCGGGCACCGGCCGGCCCTGCCGCTCGAAGAGCTGGATGCCGCGGTCCACGGTCATCCAGCACATGACCTTCGAGTACACGTAGTGCCGGGGCCGGCGGCGGGCTTCCCAGATGCCGTGGTCCGGCTCGTGCCAGCGCCGCTCGACCGCCTCGACCATCGCGTCCATGAGCGTGAAGTCGCCCTCCTCGGGCGGGCGCACGTCGGCCAGGGTGCAGATCAGGTCGGCGACCGGGCCGAACACGTCGAGCTGCACCTGGCCGTTGGCGGCATTGCCGATGCGCACCGGGCGGGAGCCCGCGTAGCCGGGCAGCGCCTCGATCACGGCCTCGGGGCCGAGCTCGGTGCCGTCGAGCGTGTACAGGGGGTGCAGCCGCTCCGGGTGCCCGTCGGTGTTGTCGGCGACGCGCAGCGTCCAGCGCACCAGCGACTCCGCCTCCTCGGTCGAGCCGAGGTCGACGAGGGCCTTGGCGGTCAGCGAGGCGTCACGCAGCCAGCAGTACCGGTAGTCCCAGTTGCGGGAGCCACCGATCTCCTCCGGCAGCGACGAGGTCGCCGCGGCCAGGATCGCGCCGGTCGGCTTGTGCCACAGCCCGCGCAGCGTGAGCGCGCTGCGGCGCACCAGGTCCTTGGCGACCGAGGGCAGCTTCAGCGCGTCCGACCAGTCCCGCCAGGCCTGCTCGGCGGCGACCTGCCGCTCCGCGAGGGGCACCCGCGGCGCCTCGATCGAGTCGGTGCCCAGCCGCAGCTCGAGCATCGCGCTGCCGCCCATGGCGCCCAGGTCGACCGTGGCGCGGGCCAGGTCGCTGTGGCCGTCGGAGCTGATGTCCCATTCGATGCCGGGGGAGTACAGCACGATGGGCTCGTTGGAGCCGAGCACGAGCAGGCCGTCGTCGCCGAGCGGCTGTAAGCGGATGTGCACCTGGCCGAAGTCCGGCCGCGGAACGAAGTCGATGCGCGCTCGTGAGCTGCCGGACAGCACGCGGATCAGCGAGTTGCCGGTGCGGTGGTGGTCGAGCCAGTCCGTGACGGTGAGCCCCGACCAGCGGGTCTCGACGGTCATGGTCCCGGGGCGGTACCGCTGCCCGAGCGGGATCCCGCCCTTCTCCGGCTGCACCGTGAAGTGCCCCGCCGCGGTGTCACCGAGCAGGTCGGCGAAGACCGCGCCCGAGTCCGGCTTGGGGTGGCACAGCCAGGTGACCCGGGCGGCCGGCGTGAGCAGCGCGACCGTGTGCGTGTTGGACAGCATCGAGTGCCGCTCGATCGGCACCGCCTGCTCGCCGAAGAGCCAGCGCCGCCGGGTGTACAGCAGCAGCTCCAGCACCGCGACGGCCTCCTGTGCCCCGTCGATGCTGAACCGCGCCTGGGTCTCGTCGCCGCCGCCGACCTTGATGCCCAGGTCCGGGCCGTGCAGGCGGGCGAAGGCCTTCTCGTCGGTCGCGTCGTCACCCAGGTAGACGACCGCGCTCGCGGACGCCTGCATGCGCAGCGCGTCGACGGCCAGGCCCTTGTCGGTCGGCACCACCGACAGCTCGATGACCTCCTTGCCGGTGGTCACCTCGATGTCCGGCCACAGCGCGGCGCCGCTGCGGACCGCGTCGAACACCCGCTGGGCCACGTCGCGCGGCGCGGCCCGGGTGTGCACGGCGATGCTGGCCGGCTTGCTCTCCAGGCGTACGCCTGGCTGGTTGTTGCAGATGGCGTTGAGTGCGGCCTGCAACTCGGCGCGGCGCTGCTGGCGCTCGGGCGGAAGCTCGTCGACGAAACCGACGTCGAACTCGGAGCCGTGGCTGCCTACCAGGCGAACCTCGGCGGGGAGGCGGGACAGGGCGGCGAGGTCGCGCAGAGCCCGTCCGCTGATCACGCCGACCGTCGTCTGCGGTAACGACGACAGCGCGCGTACGGCGGCTACGGATTCGGCGGTCGGGGTCGCCTTGGTGGGGTCCGCGACGATCGGCGCGAGGGTGCCGTCGTAGTCACATGCCACCAAGAGGTTGGGCACGCGGGCGACGCGAAGCACAGCCGCGCGGAGGTCCGGGTCGAGCGAGAGGACGGTGCCTGTCGCCGAGGTCTGGTTCATGTCCGGCCTGTTCGTGGGAGCGATGGAGGTCGTTTGTGCGTTCAGGGTGCCGGGACGGTTGTCTCGCGCTGTTGAACCGGCGCCGGGTCGGCGGACGGTTCATGATGCGGCGCCGAGTGCGTCGAGGAACGCATCCGCCCAACTGCGGACATCGTGCGCGCGCAAGTGGGAATGCATAGCATGCATCCGTTTGCGCCCCTCGACCGGGTCGACGTGAATCGCACGCATGAGTGCGTCTTTCACCCCGTCGAGATCGTGCGGGTTGCACAGGAACGCCTGGCGCAGCTCGGCCGCGGCGCCGGCGAACTCCGACAGCACGATGGCGCCACCGCCGTCGGCGCGCGCGCCGACGTACTCCTTGGCCACCAGGTTCATCCCATCCCTCAGCGGAGTAACCATCATGACGTCGGCCGCGACGTACAACGCGGCCAGCTCAGCCCGACTGTACGACTGATGGAGATAGTGCACCGCCGGTTGGCCAACTCGTCCGTACTCGCCATTGATCCGCCCGACCTCGCGCTCGACGTTCACCCGCAGTGTCTGGTAGTGCTCCACCCGCTCCCGGCTCGGCGTAGCCACTTGTACCATCACCGTCTCGGGCGCCGTGAGTCGTCCTTCCGACAGCAGTTCCCGGAAAGCCTTCAGCCTTCGTTCGATCCCCTTGGTGTAGTCGAGCCGGTCGACGCCGAGGATGATGGTGCGCGGATCGCCGAGCTCGGTGCGGATCGCCGTCGCTCTGGCCTGCACCTCCGGTGACGCGGCGAGGCGGCGCATCTCATCGACGTCGATTGAGATCGGGAAGGCCTCGGCGCGCACGGTGCGCCCCTCCCACTCGACGATGCCGCGCCGCACGCGGGTGCCCAGCAGGTGCCGGGCCAGCTGGACGAAGTTCTGCGCGCCCAGTGGCCGCTGGAAACCGACCAGATCGGCGCCGAGCAGACCCTTGAGGATGTCGGCGCGGCGAGGCAGCTGCATGAACAGCTCGACCGGCGGAAACGGGATGTGCAGAAAGAACCCGATCTTGAGATCGGGCCGGGTCTCGCGCAGCAGGGCCGGCACGAGCTGGAGCTGGTAGTCCTGGACCCACACCGTGGCGCCCGGTGCCGCGTCGTCGGCGACCGCCTTGGCGAAGCGCTCGTTGACCAGGCGATACGACTCCCACCATCGGCGCTTGAAGATCGGCGTCTCGACGGCATCGTGGTAGAGCGGCCAGAGGCTCGAGTTGGAGAAGCCCTCGTAATACCGCTCGATCTCGCCCGCGCTGAGTGAGATGGCGTGCAGTTGCACCCCGCCGGCCTCGAACGCCTCCCCCGGCATGTCCGAGTCCCCGGCGCCGCCCGGCCAGCCCACCCAGGTGCCGTCGCGCTGCTGGAGCACAGGTTCGAGCGCGGTCACCAGCCCACCCGGGCTCCTGCGGAAGGTTGCCGCCCCGTCCGGGCCGACCACCTTGTCGACGGGCAGCCGGTTGGCGACCACCACGAATGCACTGTTTCCAGCCACGTGTCGTGTCCTCCTCTTGGGTGATCAACCACTCGTACTTTCAGCCTACTGATCCCCGTAGCAGCCTGGCAGCATGCGGAGTGCTGGCTCACAGATGCGATCCTGCTGTGCATGTCGCGCTACGGGGCCGGGCCCGCGCAGGAGTCGAGCCGGACTTTCACCGTCGTCCTGCTCTCGTTGCTCATCCTTACGGTCCTCGGTGCGCTCTTCGGATACGTGCTGGGCCTGCGTTACATCGATGAGGATAAGTCAGCATCCGATGACGGTCCGTTGGCACCTCCGACCGGCGTGACCTCCGCCGCGTCCTCGCGCCGCCCGCCGACGACCGGGTCTACCCAGTGCCCGGGCTTCATCAGCCAGGCGGCGAAGGCGCAGGACCCGAAGACGGCGACACCCCTGATGCTGGTGCAGTACATCCGCACGGCCAAGAACCAGGAGGTGTGGATCTGCCAGGAGGCTGACGGATCGGGGCTGTGGTATCAGGGCCACGACAAGAAGGACGCGTTCTTCGACGACGGCGAGATCCCGAAGGAAGGGGTGAACGGCCTGCTGCGCCCGGGCGTGGTCGCCAAGGGCAACCGGACGTGGAGCGTCACCAACGAGGACACCACGTACACGGTCACCCCGACCGCTCTGAAGGTCGCAGGCAAGCAGAACTTCATCGCCCCCGCCATCCAGGCCAATCCGCAGGCCGAGTAGGGCCGATTTGGGGGCGCAGTACTCACCTGGAAAGATTGGTCCGACAGCACACATGTTGACCGGAGGTAGGGCCGCACCGTGGCGCAGTACATCTACGTGCTCGAGAAGGCGCGCAAGGCGCACGGCGACAAGGTCGTGCTCGACAACGTCACGCTGTCGTTCCTGCCCGGCGCGAAGATCGGTGTCGTCGGCCCCAACGGCGCCGGCAAGTCGAGCCTGCTCAAGATCATGGCAGGCCTCGACCGCCCGAGCAACGGCGAGGCCCGTCTCATGCCCGGCTACACCGTCGGCATGCTGCAGCAGGAGCCGCCGCTCAACGAGAGCAAGACGGTCCTGGGCAACATCGAGGAGGCCGTCGCCGAGACCAAGGCGAAGCTGGCCCGGTTCAACGAGGTCGCCGAGCTGATGGCGACCGACTACAGCGACGAGCTCATGGATGAGATGGGCCGGCTGCAGGAGGAGCTCGACCACGCCGACGCGTGGGACATCGACTCCAAGCTCGCCCTGGCGATGGACGCGCTGCGCTGCCCGCCGCCGGAGGCCGAGGTCTCCCAGCTCTCCGGTGGTGAGCGCCGCCGTGTCGCGCTGTGCAAGCTGCTGCTTGAGGCGCCCGACCTGCTGCTGCTCGACGAGCCCACCAACCACCTCGACGCCGAGAGCGTGCAGTGGCTGGAGCAGCACCTGCAGAAGTACGCCGGCGCCGTGCTCGCCGTCACCCACGACCGTTACTTCCTCGATCACGTCGCCGAGTGGATCGCCGAGGTCGACCGCGGCCAGGTCCACGGCTACCAGGGCAACTACTCCACCTACCTGGAGAAGAAGGCCCAGCGCCTGGCGGTGCAGGGGCGCAAGGACGCCAAGCTGCAGCGGCGCCTCAGCGAGGAGCTCGAGTGGGTGCGCTCCAACGCCAAGGCCCGCCAGACCAAGTCCAAGGCCCGCCTCGGCCGCTACGAGGAGATGGCCAACGAGGCCGAGAAGACGCGCAAGCTCGATTTCGAGGAGATCCAGATCCCGCCGGGCCCGCGCCTGGGCAACGTGGTCATCGAGGCCAGCGGCCTGCGCAAGGGCTTCGACGAGCGCGGCCTGCTGATCGAGGACCTGTCCTTCACGCTGCCCCGCAACGGCATCGTCGGCATCATCGGCCCCAACGGCGTCGGCAAGACCACGCTGTTCAAGACCATCGTCGGGCTGGAGCAGCCGGACGCGGGCAGCGTGCGCGTGGGTGACACGGTCCAGCTCTCCTACGTCGACCAGAACCGCTCCGGCCTCGACGGCGACAAGACGGTATGGGAGATCGTCTCCGACGGCCTCGACCACCTGATGGTCGGCAAGGTCGAGATGCCGTCGCGGGCCTACGTCGCCGCGTTCGGCTTCAAGGGCCCCGACCAGCAGAAGCCGACCAAGGTGCTCTCCGGCGGTGAGCGCAACCGGCTCAACCTGGCGCTGACGCTGAAGATCGGCGGCAACGTGATCCTGCTCGACGAGCCGACCAACGACCTCGACGTCGAGACGCTGTCCTCGCTGGAGAACGCGCTGCTGGAGTTCCCCGGCTGCGCCGTGGTCATCTCCCACGACCGGATGTTCCTCGACCGCGTGGCCACGCACATCCTGGCGTGGGAGGGCGACGACGAGAACCCGGCCAAGTGGTTCTGGTTCGAGGGCAACTTCGAGTCGTACGAGAAGAACAAGGTCGACCGGCTGGGACAGGAGGCGGCGCGGCCGCACAGCGTCACCTACCGCAAGCTGACCCGCGACTGACGGTAGTTGGCGGATACGGTGGCGCGGTTCATCTATCACTGCGCCCTGCGCTGGTCCGACCTGGACGCGTATGGGCACGTCAACAACGCGCGCTTCCTCACGCTGTATGAGGAGGCGCGCGTTGCGCTGATGTTCACCGCCGCCCGGGCGGCCGGCCTTGAGTCGTTCGAGAACGGCATCGTGATCGCACGTCATGAGATCGACTACCTGCGGCCGATCGACTACGGCGACCCGGTGCGCATCGAGCTGTGGCTCGAGGAGATCAAGGCATCCCGATTGACCGTGGCCTACGAGCTCTTCGACGGTGAGGAACTCGCGTCGCGGGCGCGGACCGTCTGCGTCCCCTACGACCTCGAGGCCGGCCGGCCCCGCCGGGTCCGCGACATCGAACGCGAATTCCTCTCGCCATGGCTTGGCTAGCCGATTCCGGCCGATCCGACGCCGTGGCGTTCGTGGCGCGGGTCGTGCGCCTGGACCCCGGCGCGGTCGTGCGGTTGCGGCCCGCGGGGGAGGGTGCGGTCACGCTGTGGTCTCGCCTGCCCTGGGGTGTACTCGTATGTCGCGGGATTCCCGCGCGGATCGCGCTCGACCGGACAGTGTCGGCCCGCGAGCTGCTCGAGTCGATGGATGGCGAGCTTCCCGCGCCCCGGGACACCGATTGGCGTTGGTCGCTGCCCCGCGTCCCGGGGACCGTCGTCGAGCGGATCCCCCGCGGCGACGTCGTCCGGGTCGGCGAGGCGGCGGCCCAGACCGTGCGCACCGCCGCCGCGGAGGGGGTCGGCGGCCGGCCGGTCGGCTCGCGGATGCTGCGCGACGCGCTCCTCGAGCACGTGCCGATCACGGTCACCACCGAGGCTGGCGACCGTATACCGGTCTCTCAGCGCCTCGTCCAGGCGGTCATCCGAATGGGTTTCACCTCCGGGACGGCAGGAGACTTCGTCGATGTCCGGATTTCGGGTCCGTGGACGGCTCTGGCCTGCACGTATGGCTCTGCCTGGCATCGCGCCGGTGGATCACCCTCGATCGGATAGACGGCCATAAGACCCTCACCCGAACGGGTGGTGCGAGGGTGAAATTGGGGGCTGCTGAAACTCGACCGAACGGGTACCGTCCTCTTTCGGGTCCACCGCCGAGCGAAGTCGATCGGCGACGGACCGCACATGCGGGTGGAGGCGCACGGGGGAGCAGGGAGTCCGAACGATGCCAAGGTGGCCATGGCGTGCCGAGCAACCGAGCGGGTCGAAGACCGACTCGACCGTTGCTCAGCTGCCGCGGGAAGACGCAATCCCGACGATCGACGGAGCGCGCGAGCAGGAGGGTGGCGACGGCGGGATCGCCCCGTTGACGCTGCTACGGGTGGCCGAGGCCCTCGAGAAGCTTGAGATCCGATACCTGACCGACGGAGACGGCAGCCTGCTCGCGCTGTGGGAGCGCCACGCGGTGCTGTTCGCGCTGGAGGGCCCGTCGGACGAGATCCTGGTCATCCGGGCGCGGCCGCACGGCACGGTCCCGCCGGACTGGGCCGACCGCTCCTATCGGGTGGTCAACGAGTGGAACCACACGCGCCGCTTCTACAAGGCGTATGTCGGCGACCCTACTGACCGCGGCCAGCTGCCCATCTACGCCGAGATGCAGGTGCCCCTGCTCTCGGGCGTGCACGACGCGCTCATCGCCGAGCTCGTCGATTGCGCGGCGGTGGTGGCGCTGGGCTTCGTGGACTGGCTGCACGACGAGGGTGGGCTCCTCTGACGCCGGCCCGAACGGGCGGGCGCCATGGCTGAGACTGAGGTTATGAACTGAGCGTGGCCGGCCGCCGGTCGGCATGGGACCACAGGATCGACGCATGCGCACGGTGCCTAGTGGCGCGTCGATCCTGGGACCCACGCCGATCGGCGTCGACCGCACGGCGTGCAGGGGCTGCTTCGGCCGGTTCGCTGGCCTCACACGAACGTGAACGCTCGACCTGGACGATTGTCCGATGCGGGACTCTCGATGTCCTCTCGATCGGCTCTCAACACCCTATTGATCGAACGCGACTTGCCGTGGCCACCGCCCGTACCCGACTTATACGGCAAATCCCCGATACGGGCCGTCTCGGGGCCGGGGCGGACGGCGGGGCGGCACGGCCGTGAGCCGGGATCGCGGCGGGCGTGGGACGATGTATGAGATCCCCAGCCCGATGGAGAACGGACGCCTGTGCCACCGACGATCGACCCCGGCGCGAACCGCCCCGGCGCCAGCGTGCCGGACCGGATCCGCAACTTCTGCATCATCGCCCACATCGACCACGGCAAGTCGACGCTGGCCGACCGGATGCTGCAGCTCACCGAGGTGGTCGAGGCCCGGCAGATGCGGGCGCAGTATCTCGACCGCATGGACATCGAGCGTGAGCGCGGCATCACGATCAAGAGCCAGGCCGTGCGCATGCCGTGGAAGGTCCGCGAGGGCGGCCTGGCCGGCGAAGAGTTCGTGCTCAACATGATCGACACGCCCGGGCACGTCGACTTCACCTACGAGGTCTCGCGCAGCCTGGCGGCGTGCGAGGGCGCGGTGCTGCTGGTGGACGCGGCCCAGGGCATCGAGGCGCAGACGCTGGCCAACCTCTACCTGGCTCTCGAGAACGACATGCAGATCATCCCGGTGCTCAACAAGATCGACCTGCCGGCGGCGCAGCCGGAGAAGTACGCCGAGGAGCTCGCGCACCTCATCGGGTGCGAGCCGGACGACTGCCTTCGGGTCTCCGGCAAGACCGGCGTCGGGGTGTCGCACCTGCTGGACGAGATCGTGCGCCAGCTGCCGGCACCGACCGGCGAGTCCGACGGCGCCGCGCGCGCGATGATCTTCGACTCCGTGTATGACGTGTACCGCGGCGTGGTCACGTATGTGCGGGTGGTCGACGGGCGGATCGAGGCGCGCGACCGAATCCGGATGATGTCCACCGGCGCCGTCCACGAGCTGCTCGAGCTCGGCGTCATCTCGCCTGAGCCGATCAAGAGCACGGGGCTGGGTGCCGGCGAGGTGGGATACCTCATCACCGGCGTGAAGGACGTGCGCCAGTCGCGGGTGGGTGACACGGTCACGATCAACGCGCGGCCGGCGAGCGAGCCGCTGGGCGGCTACAAGGACCCCAAGCCGATGGTGTACTCGGGCCTTTACCCGATCGACGGCTCGGACTACCCGCTGCTGCGCGACGCGCTGGACAAGCTCAAGCTCAACGACGCCGCCCTGGTGTACGAGCCGGAGACGAGCGCGGCGCTGGGCTTCGGCTTCCGCTGCGGCTTCCTCGGCCTGCTGCACCTGGAGATCATCCAGGAGCGGCTGGAGCGTGAGTTCAACCTCGACCTGATCTCCACGGCGCCCAACGTGGTCTACCGCGTGATCATGGACGACGGCAGCGAGCACGCGGTCACCAACCCCAGCGAGTTCCCCGACGGCAAGACCGGCCAGATCTTCGAGCCGACGGTCCGCGCCACGGTGCTGACCCCCAACGACTACGTCGGCGCGATCATGGAGCTCTGCCAGGGACGGCGTGGCTCGCTGCTGGGCATGGACTACCTGTCCGCCGACCGCGTGGAGCTGCGCTACACGCTGCCCCTCGGCGAGATCATCTTCGACTTCTTCGACCAGCTCAAGAGCCGCACCAAGGGCTACGCGAGCCTCGACTACGAGCCCTCCGGCGAGCAGCAGGCCGACCTGGTGAAGGTCGACATCCTGCTGCACGGCGAGCCGGTGGACGCCTTCAGCGCGATCGTGCACAAGGACAAGGCGTACAACTACGGCGTCACGATCGCGGGCAAGCTGCAGAAGCTGATTCCGCGCCAGCAGTTCGAGGTGCCGATCCAGGCGGCGATCGGCAGCCGGATCATCGCGCGCGAGACGATCCGCGCCATCCGCAAGGACGTGCTGGCCAAGTGCTACGGCGGTGACATCAGCCGGAAGCGCAAGCTGCTGGAGAAGCAGAAGGAAGGCAAGAAGCGGATGAAGATGGTCGGCCGGGTCGAGGTGCCGCAGGAGGCCTTCATCGCCGCCCTGTCCTCCTCGGACACCCCGGGCGGCGACGCCAAGCCGAAGAAGTGACCGGCCCGGAGGCCAGGCACTGCCCCCGGTGCGGGGCGCGGACCGAGCAGCCGCCCGCCGTCTGCGGCGCCTGCGGCTATGCCGTGTTCGTCAACCCGCGCCCCACCGGCACCGCGATCATCGTGCGCGACGGCCGCTTCCTGGCCATCCGGCGGTCCCGGCCGCCCCGCGAGGGGTGGTGGGACCTTCCCGGCGGCTTCTGCGACGGCTTCGAACACCCGGCCGACGCGGCCGTGCGCGAGGCACGGGAGGAGCTGGGCGTGCGGATCGAGCTGGGCGCGTTCGCGGGCATGCACATCGGGACGTACGAGTTCCAGGGCGAGCGGCTGCCCGTTCTGGACTGCTTCTGGCTGGCCACGATCACGGCCGGGGAGATCGCCCTCGATCCGGCCGAGGCCAGCGAATATGCCTGGCTGGCGCTGGACGATCCGCCGGAAATGGCATTTCCGACCATGGACGCGGTCCTGCGCAGTCCGCTCGTTCGACAATCTTCGGTGCGTTTGGTCCCCTGAGCCCGCGGGCAATACAAGCTCAACCGCAAAGCACAGCCCCCTGGTTGAGCTGGTAAGGAGGAGACCAATGACTGTCACCGGTATCATCACCGCGCTGATCGTCGGTCTGATCATCGGTGCGCTCGGCCGCCTGGTCGTCCCCGGGCGCCAGAGCATGCCGATCTGGCTGACGATGGTCATCGGCGTCGTCGCGGCGCTGCTGGGTACGGTCGTCGCCAATGCGATCGGCATCTCCACGAACACCCCGGGCGTCGACTGGGGCGAGTTGCTGATCCAGGTTCTGCTCGCGGCCGTCGGCGTTGCCCTGGTCGCCGGTTTCGCCGGTCGTGGTCACCGCACCCTGCCGTAACGAGCATCGCATTCGAAAAACGCGGGCCCCCGGCTGAAAAGCCGGGGGCCTCGCGCTGCGACTGAAACGCGAACGGGGACTTAACGCAGCCAGGGAATCGAACGGTCCAGCAGGCCGCGGGTCTTCAGCTCCTTGCGGAGCGGAATCTCCTCGTCGATGTAGCCGTTCCAGTTGATGCCCCAGTAGTTGGCCGTGTGCGTCGCCTCGCCGCACAGCTGGCGCTGCACGGGGGTGCGGTTGGCCCACCACTCGCCGTCGTAGTCGATCGGCATGTCGTCGAGCTGGCGGATCCAGCGGTACGTGTAGCCGATGAAGAGCATCTTGCGCGTGACGTTCGAGTAGTTCGGCGACCGGGAGTGCCAGAGGCGGCGGTCGAAGATGAAGCAGTCACCAGGGTTCGCGGTGATCTCGACGGTGCCCTCGGGGTCGGGGTTGTGCACCGTGGTGTCGGCCGGGCGGGGCAGCGAGTTCCAGAGGTGGCTGCCCGGGATGACCTTGGTGGCGCCGCGGCCCTGCTCCGACAGGTCGGAGATGACGTAGGCGATCTTCAGCGAGAACATCGGCCGCGGGAGGTTCGGGTCCAGGGTCTCCGGGTCGGAGTTCTGGCGGTATCCGTCCTGGTGCCAGCCCCAGGAGGGGGGTTCCTCCTCGGAGGTGGGCGGCGTGATGTCCAGGTGGTTGTGGTGCGTGTAAATGTTCCAACCCGCCAGGCCCCACATGTAGGGGAAGAGGGTCGGCTGGGTCAGCAGGTGCCCGAACAGGTCGTCCCGCGTCAGGAAGCCCAGCAGGTGCAGCGTGCCGTCCTTCTTCAAGAAGGAAGAGCCGGCCGCCTTCTCCTCGGCCCAGACCCGGTCCATGGCGGCCTCGAGCTGAGCCCGGTGGTCCTCCTTGAGGACGTTGCGGACCAGTAGGAAGCCGTTGTCCAGGAACTCCTTGCGGTCAGCCTCGCTGATCGGCTCGTAGCCGGTGAGACCGCCGTAGTCGGGTGCAGCGGACGTCATGTCCTCCCCTTAGTTTCGTCGAACCGAACGCCCGATCGTAACGCGAGGTGCACTCGCGCCCGACTCGGGAGTTGGCCACCGGACAGTGTCCGAAAGTGCGACAACCCGCTGGTCGCGCGGAACGTCAGGGCTCTCAGTAGACCTCGGCGACGACCCGCTCACCGGCCGGTCCGGCGTTGATGCCGCCACGCTCCGTCACGTGCGACCACGCTCCGCTCGACGCCGTCCACTGCATGTCGCCGAAGACCACCCGCTTCACGCCGTGGTCCTGGGCGTGGGCGACCAGCCAGTGCGCGTACTGCCAGCCGGACTTCGGCTCGCGGACCTTCAGCGCCACCCCGACCAGGTCGGCCACGTCGGCGGTGCTGACGCTGCCCCAGTCGAGTTTCAGGCTCGCGCCCAGGGAGCGCGCCGCCTCCGGGCCGCGGCTGGCCGCCTCGCTGACGCTGCAGGCGACCGCGCCGGTCACGTCGCCACTGAGCGCGCGGACCATGATCTCGGACTCGTCGGCCCACTTCTCGTAGGCCTCCGGGTGTGCGCTGCGCTGCACCTCCTGGGCGGCGTCGGTGACCCGCATGTTCTCCCAGCCCTTGACCTTGAGCAGGGCGGTGAAGAACGCGTTGGCCGCGTAGCGCGGGTCGGCGATCTGCTCCGGCCGGCCCCAGCCCTGGCTGGGCCGTTGCTGGAACAGCCCGATTGAGTCGCGGTCGCCGCCGGCGAGGTTCTCCAGTTTCGATTCCTGCCACGCGGTGGCCAGCGCGACGACCAGCCCGCGGTGCGGGATCTTGCGGGTGAGCCCGACCGCGGTGATCGTCGCGGCGTTGGCCAGCTGCTCCGTGTCGAGCCCGACCTCGCCGGAGCCGTCCGCGGTGGCCTTGACCGATGCGTTGCCGGCGTTGACCACGCACGCCTTGCCGAGGGTGGGGATGCGCAGCGGGATGTTCTCGCCCACCTTGTGGATCACGACGTAGGCGCACAGCGCCACGGCGACGGCGGCCACGGCCGCCAACGTCACCAGCGTTCGACCACGCATCGTCACCTCCCGTCGCTCAGGTCGAACAGCCTACGTGCCCGGCGCCACCCCACGGCGTCAGCGAACGCCGTCCGGAACCCAATTCGGGTCCCGTTTCTCCCGGAATGCCATGATGCCCTCCATGCCCTCGGCGGATCCGAAGTACCCGACGGACAGCTCGGTCATGGCCGCGATCTCGTCACGGAACGTTTCGGATTCGTGGCGCCGCAGGAGCTCCTTGGTGCCGGCCAGCGCGCCCGGCGCGCCGCGGACCAGGTCGCGCAGGTAGCCCTCCACCGCCGCGTCGAGCTCGTCCGGGTCCACCGCGGCGGTCACCAGTCCGACCCGCTCGGCCCGCGCCCCGTCGAACGTCGCCCCGGTCAGGTAGAGCTCGGCGGCGGCCCGCGGGGACAGCCGCGGCAGTACTGTGGCGGAGATCACCGCCGGGACCACGCCGATACGGACCTCCGAGAACGCGAACGTCGCGGCGGTGCTGCACACGGCGATGTCGGCGGCCGCGATCAGCCCCAGGCCGCCCGCACGGGCCGGCCCCGCCACCCGGGCGACGACCGGCTTGCGGCTCTCCCAGATCGCCGCGAGGACCTCGCCGAGCCGGTTCACCGGCGGCCGGCCGGATCCGAACGCGGCCGCGGTCTCCTTGAGGTCGGCGCCGGAGCAGAAGACCGGGCCGGTGTGGGTGAGCACGACCGCGCGGATCGCGTCGTCGGTGTCGGCCGCCGCCAGCGCCGCCAGCAGCTCCTCGATCAGGGCTGTGGACAGCGCGTTGCGGTTGGCCGGGCTGTCGAGGGTGAGCGTCGCCACGCCCCGCTCGGTTTGTGACCGCACGAGAGACATGCGGGCACATTAGTGCCCCTCGCCGGAAAATCGCAGTGGTTCGCCCCGCCCAGGTCGCCCTCCTTTGCCGCGATTCCGCGGTTCGCGGACACTGGTGACATGCCCGGAACACTGCCTGACGGCGAGCCGATGCCGCGCGACGGAGCGCTGCCCGATGGGGTCGCCGACGGCGCCGGGCGGTCCGGCTTCGGCGTATACGTGCACGTGCCCTTCTGCGCCAGCCGCTGCGGGTACTGCGACTTCAACACCTACACGGCGAGCGAGGGTGTGCTCAGCGCCGGCTACGCCGAGCAGGTGCTCGACGAGCTGGCCCTGGCCGCGAAGGTGGTCCGCCCGCCGCGCGTCGACACCGTATTCTTCGGCGGGGGCACGCCGACCCTGCTGCCCCCGGCCGAGCTGGCGCGCATCCTGGAGGGCATCGACCGCACCTGGGGCCTGGCCGCCGGTGCCGAGGTCACCACCGAGGCCAACCCCGAGTCCGTCGACCTCGCCGCGCTGCGCGAGCTGCGGGTCGCGGGCTTCAACCGTCTCTCGCTCGGCATGCAGTCGGCCGCGCCGCACGTGCTGGCCGTGCTGGACCGCCGGCACACCCCGGGACGCCCGCCGCGGGTCGCCGCCGAGGCCCGGGCCGCCGGGTTCGACCGGGTCAACCTGGATCTGATTTACGGTACGCCGGGGGAGCGCCCGGAGGACTTCGCCGCCTCGCTGCGCACGGTGATCGACGCCGGGGTCGACCACGTCAGCGCCTACGCGCTCATCGTGGAGGACGGCACCCGCATGGCCGCCCGGATGCGCCGGGGAGAGCTGCCGTACCCCGACGACGACGTCGCGGCCGACCGGTATATCGCCGCCGACGAGGCGTTCGCCGCGGCCGGCCTCGCCTGGTACGAGGTCTCGAACTGGTCGAAGGACTCGCCGTGCCGGCACAACGAGCTCTACTGGCGGGGCGGCGACTGGTGGGGGCTCGGCCCGGGCGCGCACAGCCACATCGGCGGCGTGCGCTGGTGGAACGTCAAGCACCCGCACGCCTACGCGGCGCGCTTGGCGGACTCCGCGTCGCCGGGGCAGGCCCGTGAGCTGCTGACGCCGGATGAACGTCGCATGGAGGACGTCCTGCTGCGCATCCGCCTCGCCGACGGCCTGCCGCTGTCCGTGCTCGACGCGGCCGGGCTCGCCGGCGCGCGGGACTGCCTCGCCGACGGGCAGCTCGAGCCGGCCGCGTTCGAGGCCGGCCGGGCGGTGCTCACCCTGCGCGGGCGGCTGCTCGCCGACGGCGTGGCCCGTGCCCTGACGTGATGAGGGCGGCCCTCGTTGCGTGGGCCGCCCTCAATCGGACTGCTTACTTGATGAAGCGGAAGGTCATCGGGTAGCGGTAGAGCTCCCCGTTGTTCGCCTTCATGCCGCCGAGGATCGAGAAGACGAGGACGACGATCCACACGATGAACGGCAGGAAGATCAGGATGCCGAACGAGCAGACCGAGAGGATCACCGACACGATCATGGCGATGCCCCACGTGATCTGGAAGTTCAGGGCCTCGTTCGCGTGCGCCTTGATCGTCGGCGACTCGTTGCCCTTGGCCAGCAGCGCCACGAGCGGCGCGACGAAGCCGAACAGGATGCCGCCGAAGTGGGCGATGAGCGCCCACGTCTTCTCGTCGCTGTTGGCGTAGCCGGCCGGAGCGCCGCCGGGCGCGCCGTACGCGCCCTGCTGCTGATACCCAGGCTGTTGGTAACCCTGCTGCTGGTATCCAGGCTGTTGGTAGCCGGGCTGTTCATACCCAGGCTGCTGGTAGCCGGGCTGCTGGTACCCGCCGCCGGACGTGGGCGGTGGGGCGTAGGCGCCGCCGCCGCTCGACGGTGGTGGAGCGTAACCGCCGCCCGACACGGGCGGCTGGGGCGGGTACCCGGCGTTGGGGTCCGACGGCGAGCCGTATTCCCCCGGGGGGCGAGGTGGTTCACTCATGGTGGCCACGGTAGGTGCATCGATCAAGTGGCGCCAGCGACACGACATGACTTCTTTTGGACAACTTTTGCCCAGTCCAGCGGCCGTGCCGCCCATCGTGCACCAAACGATCATTCCGCGCCCCCGCGCGACTGACGTAGACTGGCACTCACTAGTTGGGAGTGCCAGTCTTCGAGGAGGTGCCATGGCCCTTGACGAGCGGAAGCTTGAAGTGCTGCGCGCCATCGTCGAGGACTATGTCGCCACTCAGGAACCGGTAGGCAGCAAGGCCCTCGTCGAGCGGCACAACCTGCGGGTCTCCCCGGCAACGGTCCGTAACGACATGGCTGTGCTGGAGGAGGAGGGGTATATCAGGCAGCCGCACACCAGTGCGGGCCGTGTGCCCACCGACGCTGGTTACCGGCTGTTCGTCGACAAGCTCTCCCGGGTCAAGCCGCTCACCCAGGCCGAGCGCCGGGCGATCGAGCGGTTTCTCATCGGCGCGGTTGATCTCGACGATGTGGTCCATCGCACCGTCCGGCTGCTCGCCCAGCTCACCAGGCAGGTCGCCGTGGTGCAGTATCCGAGCCTGTCGCGCGCGACCGTGCGACATTTCGAGCTGGTGCCGATCTCCACCACGCGGATCATGGTCGTGATGATCGCCGAGACCGGCCGGGTGGAGCAGCGCCTGGTCGACCTGCCCGGCCCGATCCTCGCCGACGACGTGACCGAGCTGCGCCGGGTGATCAACGAGAAGCTGGTCGGCCAGCGGCTGGCCGAGACTCCGCCGCTGGTGCTGGCGCTCATCGAGGAGGCGGCACCCGGCCTGCGACCGCCGATGACGGCCCTTTCGACGGTCCTGCTGGAGACGCTGGTCGAGCGGACCGAGGAGCGCATCGCGCTCGCCGGCACCGCCAACCTGGCCCGCGGCGGCCTGCTGGACTTCCAGGGCTCGCTGCGGCCGATCCTCGAGGCGCTCGAGGAGGAGGTCATCCTGCTCAAGCTCTTCGGCGAGGTCGAGCCCAGCAGCACGCGGGTGCGCATCGGCGACGAGAACGAGATCGAGGACCTGCGGACCGCGTCGATCGTGGCCACCGGATACGGGCCCGGCTCGATGGTGGTCGGCGGGATGGGCGTACTCGGCCCCACCCGCATGGACTACCCCGGAAACATCGCGACCGTGCGCGCCGTGGCACGCTACGTCGGCGACCTGCTGGCACAGAGTTGACATCTATCTCAGGGGCATAGGACTCAGTGGCGAAGGACTATTACGGGATTCTCGGCGTCAAGCGGGACTCCACGGCCGATGAGATCAAGCGGGCCTACCGTCGGTTGGCCCGCGAGTTTCACCCGGACGTCAATCCGGACCCGACGGCGCACGAGAAGTTCAAGGAGATCAACGCCGCGTACGAGGTCCTCTCCGACCCGCGCAAGCGTGAGATGGTCGACCTGGGCGGCGACCCGCTGGCCCCCAACGGCGGCGGCGCCGGAGGCCCGGCGGGCGGCGCGTTCGTGGGCTTCCAGGACATCATGGACGCCTTCTTCGGCACCCAGTCCGCCCGTGGGCCGCGCCCGCGGGTGCGGCCCGGCGCCGACGCGATCCTGCGCCTCGACCTCGACCTGCACGAGACCGCGTTCGGCGTCGAGGCACCGATCCAGGTGGACACCGCCGTCGTCTGCACCACCTGCCAGGGTGCCGGCACGGCGCCCGGCACCCACCCGCAGACCTGCGAGATCTGCCAGGGCCGCGGCGAGGTCCAGTCGGTCCAGCGCACCTTCCTCGGCCAGGTCGTCTCGGCCCGCCCGTGCTCGGCCTGCCAGGGCTTCGGCACGATCATCCCGCACCCGTGCGCGACCTGCGGCGGCGACGGCCGGGTCCGCACCCGCCGCTCGCTGACCGTGAAGATCCCGTCCGGCGTCGAGGACGGCATGCGCATCCGCCTCGCCCAGCAGGGCGAGGTCGGCCCCGGCGGCGGCCCGCCCGGAGACCTCTACGTCGAGATCCACGAGCGCCCGCACGACGTGTACTCCCGCAAGGACGACGACCTGCACTGCCGCGTGACCGTGCCGATGACCGCCGCGGCCCTCGGCACGCGGCTGACCATCAAGACCCTCGACGGCGAGGAGACGGTCGAGGTGAAGGCCGGCACCCAGCCGACCTCCACGCTGCGCATCCGCGGCAAGGGCGTGCCCCACCTGCGCGGCGCCGGCCGCGGCGACCTCTACGTCCACCTCGACGTGCGCACCCCGACCCGGCTCGAGCCCGAGCAGGAGCGGCTACTGCGCGAGTTCGCCCGCAGCCGCGGCGAGGAGGTCGCCGAGCTGTCGAAGCAGGGCGGCTTCTTCTCCCGGATGCGTGACGCCTTCAACGGCCACGCGTGATCGGGCCCACCGCTCGTCGCGGCCGGGGTGCTGCGGGTCCCGCATGAGCGGTCCGCAGCGGAGCGGGCGCGGGCGTAGCTCATGCCGCAGTCGCAGCGTTGCGGAGGGTTCGGCATGAGCCCGCCGCTCTTCCTCGTCGACGAGCTGCCCTCCGGTGACCGCTTCACCCTGGCCGGCGCCGAGGGCCATCACGCCGCCAACGTCCAGCGCATCACCACCGGCGAGGCGCTGCTGCTGTGCGACGGCCGGGGCGGCCTGGCCCGCGGCGTCGTGCTCGCCGCGCACAAGGGCGCCCTGGACCTCGCCCTCGACCCCGCCGAGCACGTGCCGCCCGCCGACCCGTCGATCACCGTTGTGCAGGGGATCGCGAAGGGGGAGCGGGGCGAACTGGCGGTACAGCTGCTGACAGAGGTCGGCGCGGACCGGATCGTGCCCTGGCAGGCGGCCCGCAGCGTGGCCCGGTGGCGGGACGCGAAGCCGCTGGAGCGGTGGCGTTCGACCGCACGCGAGGCGGTCAAGCAGTCGCGCCGTCCGTGGCTGCCGGAGGTGACCGAGGCCCGCTCGACGCGACAGCTCGCCCTGACCGGCACGGTACTCGTCCTGCACGAGGAGGCGAGCGAGCCGCTGTCCGCCGTGACGCTGCCCGCCACCGGGGAGATCACCCTGGTCGTCGGCCCGGAGGGCGGGGTGGCCCCGGAGGAGCTGGCGTCGATCGGCGGCACGCCGGTGCGCCTCGGCCGCGAGGTGCTGCGCACGTCGACGGCCGGCGCCGCCGCGGTCTCGGCCCTGTCCGTGCGCCTCGGCCGCTGGTGATCCCGGCGCCGCCTCAGCTCAGCCCGGGTCCATAATCCACGCTGTGGCGGGCGGTGGCGATGCCGGGCTCGCGGGACTGCGCGGTGAAGACGAGCACGCGGCCGTCCTTGCACGGGTACTGCCATCCACGGTTCGCCCTCGTGCTCGTACGCCAGCGCCCATGGCTCGGCGAGCGACAACTGTCTGGCCCGCGGCGATCATCACGTCCGGGTCGGCGATGTGCGCCGGGCCCTGCACGGAGATGGACGTGTTGTGCTCGCCACGATGCCGGGCACGGTGTGTGCGGCCGACGGGTCGGCGAGCGCCTTCGCCGGGCTGTCCGGCCGCCAGTGCGTCACCACCACAGCGTCGGACCCGGCGTCGGGACGCTCGAAGGTGTACGGCCAAATGCGGCACCAGCACCAGGCCGTGACCAGCGAGGCGGGCGAATACGTGTCTCCTGGCCACGCACTGTAGTCACAACTGTGCGTCGATGATCCCCTGGCCTTCGCGTCGACGGAGAGCATGGCACCTGACACCGGCTGCAGCGCCGCCGAGCGATCCAGCCCGGATCGGGCTTCCTGACACTCTTCGAGTCGACGAAGGCAGTCCGACGATCCCGGTTCGACACGAGCACATTCCCCGTGGCGTGATCGCACAGTGGTCCACCGTCGGCGAGTACGGACCGTGACAGCGGTACCCGGTGGCGATGTGTGCGTTGCGCGGGCCGTCGCCATTGCCGAGACATTCGGGAAATCGGCACCGGCGGTCCACGAGTATAGCGATTGCTTGTTCCCGCCTTTCGGGGAATTCGGCGGAGATGCCGCCTGGCCGTGCGTGGCATTGTCGAAAGGTGGCCGTGATGCACCGGGTGCCGTATATTGCCGCGAACCATTCGATGCGTTGCCGGACCGGTGGACGGGCGCAGTTGTGGCGTGGATGCGCGGCGACGCTTCGGGACGGGACGGGGCTGCCCGGCGCCGTCGGCTTGGCGCGGCGCGGGACCGCAGCCGTTTGTCGTGGTGCTGCTCGCGGGGCGTCGTTTCTGGTCAGGTTGTGCCTGGTCAGGCGGCGTGACCGGCGGCGGCGAGGGTGGCACCGGCCCCTGTTCCTGGCCGTCCCGCCGGTCGCCGGCGGGGTGTCACCGCGGATGCGGCGGAGTTTCTCGGAGTGCCGTTTGGCCAGGCCCCATTCCCGATGCCGCGCATGCTCCCGGCGGAACTGCTCATTCGCCGGAGAATAACGACGTGACCTGGTCCGGTCACGCATGGCAGCCAACTCCTTCCTGGGAAACAACTGCAGCTGACCCATGCCTGCCATTATCCCAAAACCCGACCGAAACCACCGACCCGAACAGCGGTCCATAATGTCAAATGGTGCACGCTCATATCACTGATGCGTGCCGGTTGCCCGTGAGGCCAGCGGGGCGGCGTCCAGGTGCACGGTGAGGTCGTCATGGTCTACGCGAAGTCGATCATTGGCGGCAGGGACGTCTCACCCATGCACGTGGTCGTGTGCGTACAGGGCTCGAGGGGCGTGCCGGGCTGCGACCTGCCGATCGCCCACGGGTGCCGTGACCACACCGGCTGGATGCGGCCCAGTGGCGACACGCACCTGTCGGATGAGGCTACGGATGGTGAGGTCGTCGGTTGGTGGGCCGAGCCGATCCCGCGTGAGGCGCCGGTGACCAGTACCCTTCGCGCCGCTGAGCGGCACCCCAACCGCCAAGATCGACCCACGGCGACCCCATAAGATGCGTTCGTGACGAGTGACTGCCTCTTCTGCCGCATCGTCGCCGGCGAGATCCCGGCGACCGTCGTGCACGAGACCGACACGACGCTGGCGTTTCGCGACATCGCGCCCAAGGCGCCGGTCCACGTGCTGGTGATCCCCAAGGCGCACCACACCGACGTCGTCGAGATCGCCAAGGCCGACCCCGGGCTCGCCGGTCAGGTGCTCGCCGCCTGCGCCGCCGTGGCTGAGGCCGAGGGGCTGCCGGAGGGGGGCTTCCGCGTCATCTTCAACGTCGGCCGCAACGCCGGCCAGGAGGTCTTCCATGTGCACGCGCACGTGCTCGGCGGCCGGCCGCTCGGGCCCATGGTCATGGCATGAGGCCGGTTCAGCGGTACGAAAGGATGGCCCGACGGGTCCAGGCGGAGAGCCGGGTCCCGGCGCTCAGCGTGGCCGTCCACCGGGCTGACCGTCCGCTATGGACCTTCCAGGTGGGCGAGGGGGTCGACGCCGCCAGCCAGCTGCGGATGGGGTCGATCACCAAGACGTTCACCGCCGTGCTCGTCATGCAGTGCCGCGACGACGGCCTGCTCGACCTCGACGACCAGATCGCCCGGCACCTGCCCGTCAAGGCACACGGCGAGCTGACCATCGGCCGCATGCTCTCGCACCTGTCCGGCCTGCAGCGCGAGCCGTTCGGTGACGTGTGGGACACCATGCAGGCGCCCGATGTCGAAGGGCTGCTCGCCCAGCTCGACCGCGCCGAGCAGGTGCTGCGCCCCGGCCGGCGCTTCCACTACTCCAACCTGGCGATCGCCCTGCTCGGCCACCTCGTCGGGCGGCTGCGCGGCGGCACCTGGGAGCAGGCCCTGCGGGAGCGCATCCTCGAGCCGCTCGGGCTGTACGACATCGCGGTCACGCCACAGCGACCCGTCGTCGGCTACCAGGTCGACGCCTGGTCCGACTACGCCCACCCCGAGCCGCCCGACGACTTCGGCGCCGTCGGCCCCGCCGCCCAGCTGTGGAGCACCGCTGCCGACCTGGCCCGCTGGGCCGCGTTCCTGGCCGACCCGCGCGGCATGGACCCCAACGGCACCGTGCTGTCCGCCGCCACCGTCGAGGAGATGCGGGTGCCGCAGGCCGTCACCGAGGACGTCCTCTGGGCGCGCGCCTTCGGCCTCGGTCTCATCCTGCACCCGCAGCCGGGCGGGGAACGGGTCGTGCACGTCGGCCACGACGGCGCGATGCCCGGGTTCCTCGCCGGCGCGTATGGCCGGATCGGCGGCTCCGGCACGCCCAGGGCCGTCGGTGTGGCGTCTCTTGGTTCATCCGGTACGGCGGGTGCGATCCTCGATCTGCCGCACGAGCTGCTCGCCGCCGTGGCGGAGCACGACCCGGCAGACATCGCGCCGTGGGTGCCCGGCCCGCAGGCCCCGGCGCACTACCGCTCCGTGCTTGGCCGCTGGTGGGGCGAGGGATTCGAATACGCGTTCAGCTGGCGCGACGGCACCCTGCTCGCCCGTGCTGTCAACGCGCCCGCCAAGTGGCCGCCGGCCGTGTTCACCCCGGTCGACGGCGAGCCCGACCTGTTCCGCACGGTCTCCGGCCGCGAGACCGGCGAACTGCTCCGCCTGACCCGCGACGAGAACGGCACGGTCGTGCGAATGCACTGGGCAACGTACCGCTTCACGCGGGGCCAGGAGGCCTTCGACGGCCACCGCTTCTGACACCACACCGCAAGACAACAGCGCACCCCCTGCGCGCGCCCGGCGGCGGTGCCCCGGCCGCGACCGCGCCTCGAACTTCGCCGTGTCCCAGCCCGCACGAGCCGCAACCCCTGCGCGCGGGCGGCGGCGGTGCCCCCGGCCGCGACCGCGCTTCGGACTTCGCCGTGTCCAGCCCGCGCGAACCGCAGCCCCTGCATGCAGGGCCCGCGCGAACCGCAACCCTGCACGCAGCGTGCACACGGGACCGCAACCCCTGGCACGCAGCGTGCGCACGGGACCGCAACCACTACGCGCAGCCCGCACGAGCCGTAACCTCTGCACGCAGCGTGCGCACGGGACCGCAACCACTGCGCGCAGCCCGCACGAGCCGTAACCTCTGCACGCAGCGTGCGCACGGGACCGCAACCTCTGCGCGCAGCGTGCGCACGGGACCGCAACCACTGCGCGTAAGCGCCCGCAAAAGTGCCCGCGAAGCGGGCATGGGGGGTGTGGGGTGGGACCCCCCCCACCGATGCTCGAGCGAAGCGAGAGCCAGGCTAGAAACAGCTAGAAACAGCTAGAAACACTAAAAACCACGCGAAATGATCGTGAAGACGGCGCCGTTCGGGTCCTCGATCACGGCCAGGCGGCCGTGCGGGGAGTCGAACGGGCCGCGCTGCACCCGGCCGCCCGCGGCCAGCACCCGCGCCGCGGCGGTGTCCGTGTCGTCGGTGGCGAAGTAGACCGTCCAGTGGGCGGGCACGCCGTCCCACTCCGCCGTCATCTTGAGGCGGCCCGCGACCGGCTCGGCGTCACCGACGGTCCACGCTGAGTAGTCGAAGGGTTCCAAACCGGGGCGGACAGGAGTCGGGATCCTGGTCTGGAGGTAACCGAAGACGCCGTGGTAGAAGAAGTCGGTCACGGTCGGTTCCCGCGTCATCACCTCGGCCCAGCACAGGGCGCCGTTCTCGTCGTACAGCTGCGAGCCGGTGTGCCGGCCCGGCTCCCACGCGCCGAACGCCGCGCCCGACGGGTCGGTGGCGAACAGCATGCGGCCGCTGTCCGGGACCTCCATCGGCGGGATCAGCAGCTTGCCGCCGTGCTCGTCGATGCGGTGCGCGGTGTCCGCGAGGTCGTGCGACATGAGGTACAGGCTCCAGGCGGCCGGTAGCTGCTCGGACCCGGGCATCGGCGGGCTCATCCCGGCGACGATCCGGTCATTCTTCATGCACATCACATAATGCCCGAAATTGGCCCCGGTGTCCGTGTAGGTCCAGCCGAACACGGCCGCGTAGAAGTGCTGCGCGGCCGGTAGGTCGGCCGCGACGACGTCCGCCCAGCAGGGCTCGCCGTCGACGTATCCGGTGCGTTCGACCATGGCTGGGGGCTCCAATCGGATCGGTCATCTGCCTCCCTACCAGCACAGGACCGCCCCGCGCGGGCGAATCGCGGCAGACGGCATGATCGGCCGAATCGGTTCGGAGCGAAAATGGGAACGGTCGGGCGGGCAGTCAGCCGATACCATGAGAGCCTGGACATGAGCCCAGGCTGGAGCGAGCCCGGAAGCAGGTGCTTGAGGCCCAACGCGGCCAAGGTATGACCGAGACCCCAAACCCCGTGCCGGCAGCATCGTCGGAACAGCCCGTGCGGGCCATCAGCAAGATCACCGTTCCCGACCCGCACGTCATGGTCAGGCTGCTCGGGGCCGGCGACGAGATCCTCAAGCTCGTCGAGCGGTCGGTGCAGAGTGATGTGCACGTGCGGGGCAACGAAATCACCATCACCGGCGCAGCCGCCGACAATGCCATGGCCGAGCGAATCTTCAGCGAGCTGATCGAGTTGGTGCGCAAGGGCGAGGTCCTGACCACGGACAACGTCCGGCGCACGGTCGGCATGCTGCAGCAGAACACCGCCGAGCGCCCGGCCGAGGTGCTGACGCTCAACATCCTGTCCAGGCGGGGCCGCACCATCCGGCCCAAGACACTGGGCCAGAAGCGCTACGTCGACTCGATCGACCAGCACACCATCGTGTTCGGCATCGGGCCGGCGGGCACCGGCAAGACGTATCTGGCCATGGCCAAGGCCGTCCAGTCGCTGCAGGCCAAGCAGGTCAACCGGATCATCCTGACCCGCCCCGCGGTCGAGGCCGGCGAGCGACTGGGCTTCCTGCCCGGCACGCTTTACGACAAGATCGATCCGTACCTGCGCCCGCTGTACGACGCGCTGCACGACATGATCGACCCCGAGTCCATCCCCAAGCTGATGGCCGCCGGGACGATCGAGGTCGCGCCGCTGGCCTACATGCGCGGCCGCACCCTTAACGACGCCTTCATCATCCTGGACGAGGCTCAGAACACCACGCCCGAGCAGATGAAGATGTTCCTGACGCGGCTGGGCTTCGGCTCGAAGATCGTCGTCACCGGCGACATCACGCAGGTCGACCTCCCCGGGGGGACCCGCAGCGGCCTCCGAGTCGTCCGTGAGATCCTCGACGGCGTCGAGGACGTTCACTTCGCCCAGCTCGGCAGCGCCGATGTCGTGCGCCACCGGCTGGTCAGTGACATCGTCGACGCCTACGCCCGCTGGGACGAAGCGCAGGAGGCTCAGCAGCCGGTGCGTGCCGTCCCGGACCGCGCCGCACAGGGTGGCCGGCCCGGGCGACGCAGATAGCCACGGGAGCGCTGTTGTCCATCGAGATCGCCAACGAGTCCGGCGTCGACGTCAACTCCGACACCATTCTCGCGGTGGCGCGGCACGCGCTCGACGAGATGGGTGTCAACCCTCTCGCCGAGCTGTCGATCCTGCTCGTCGACGTGGAGTACATGACCGAGCTCAACCACCGCTGGATGGACGGCGACGGTCCGACGGACGTGCTGGCCTTCCCGATGGACGAGGGCAGCGTCGATCACGGCCCGGGCGAGGGGGCCGGCGAGCCGGCCCTGCTCGGCGACATCGTGCTGTGCCCGGAGGTGGCCGCGAAGCAGGCCGTCACCGCCGGGCACGCCACGATCGACGAGCTGGCGCTGCTCACCGTCCACGGCATCCTGCACCTGCTCGGATACGATCACGCGGAGCCGGAGGAGGAGGCCGAGATGTTCGGCCTCCAGGCGCGGCTGCTGGAGAGCTGGCGAAAGTCGTGAAGTCGTGAGCGACGCCACATTGCTGGCCACGGCCGCTGGGCTGGTCGTGCTGGCAGGCCTGTTCGCCATGACCGACGCCGCACTCAACGTGGTCTCCCCTGCGCGGGCGCACGAGCTCGCCCGCGAGGGCCGGCCCGGCGCGACCGCGCTGGAGGTCATCGCCGCCGACCCGGCCCGTTACGTCAACCTGCTCCTGCTGCTGCGCCTGCTGTGCGAGCTGACCGCGACCACCCTGGTCGCGCTGGAGACCGCCGCGTGGGTCGGCGGTGACCAGGACTGGCTCGCCGCGCTGATCACCGCCGGCGTGATGACCGTCATCAGCTTCGTCGTGGTCGGCGTCGCGCCCCGCACCATGGGGCGCCAGCACGCGTATCACGTGGCCCGGTTCGCCGCGCCGCTGGTGCGCTGGCTCGGCACGGCCCTCGGCCCGCTGGCCCGGCTGCTGATCCTCATCGGCAACGCGGTCACCCCCGGCAAGGGATACCGCGAGGGCCCGTTCGCCACCACGATCGAGCTGCGCGAGCTCGTCGACCTCGCCGAGCAGCGCGGCGTCGTCGAGCACGGCGAGCGCGACATGATCCACTCTGTGTTCGCGCTCGGCACCACGATCGCCCGCGAGGTGATGGTGCCGCGCACCGAGATGGTCTGGATCGAGGCGCACAAGACTGTCCGCCAGGCCCTCATGCTCGCGATGCGCGGCGGCTTCTCCCGCATCCCCGTCGTCGGCGAGAACGTCGACGACGTGCTCGGCATCGTCTACCTCAAGGACCTCGTGCGCCGCACCGCCGGCGACGACCCGGGCGCCGCGGAGATGCCGGTCGCCCAGGTCATGCGCGACGCCACCTTCGTGCCCGAGTCCAAGCCGGTCGACGACCTGCTCCGCGAGATGCAGGCGGCACGCACCCACATGGCCGTGATCATCGACGAATATGGCGGCACCGCGGGTCTCGTCACCATCGAGGACATCCTCGAGGAGATCGTCGGCGAGATCACCGACGAGTACGACGTCGCCGAGCGCCCGCCGGTCGAGGAGCTGCCCGACGGCGCCGTGCGGGTCACCAGCCGGCTGCCGATCGAGGACCTCGGCGAGCTGTTCGGCGTGGAATTGCCCGCCGACGAAGCCGAGACCGTTGCCGGCCTGCTCGCTCAGGCCCTCGGCCGGGTCCCGATCCCCGGCGCGACCGCGGTCGTCGGTGGCCTCGTGCTCGTCGCCGAGGGCGCCACGGGCCGGCGCAACCGCATCGAAACCCTCCTCGTCCGGCGCGCCGAGCCCGAGGACGAGGATCAGACCAGCCACGAGATCGAGAGGCAGCACGCCGATGCCTGAACTGTCCGCCGAGGACGCCAAACTGGTGACCCTGGCCCGTGCGGCGCGCGCCCGCGTCGGTGCCGTCGAGGGCGCGGCGGTCCGCGACGGGGACGGCCGCACGTACAACGCCGCGTCGGTCGCGCTGCCGTCGCTGTCGGTCACCGCGCTGCAGCTGGCGGTCGCGGCGGCGGTCTCGTCGGGCGCGACCAAGATCGAGGCCGCCGCGGTGGTCACCGAGGCCTCGACGCTCGACGGCCTGGGCCACGCGGCGGTCCGCGATGTGTCACCGTCCGCGCCGATCCACCTGGCCGCCCCCGACGCCACGGTGTTCGCCACCGTCGAGGACTAGGCCCGGCCAGCCCGGCTATTCCCGCCTGGCTGCTTCGGCTCAACCAACGCGTGATGCTGAGGTGGAGCCGGGGACCGCTAAATGCTGATAAGTCCGGAAATGTCTGATGCTGCCAGGCGTCGGACATTTCCGGTAGCCCTCCCGCGGTGGAGGGCGCGATCAGGTGGTCAGCGTCGGGATGACCGGGTTCGGGATCGCGCCGCCGAAGCGGCGGTCGCGCTTGGCGTAGACCTCGCAGGCGTACCACAGGTGGCGGCGGTCGAAATCTGGCCACAGTGTGTCGACCGAGACGAACTCCGCGTACGCGGCCTGCCAGATCATGAAGTTCGACGTGCGCATCTCGCCGGAGCTGCGGACCATCAGGTCCACGTCCGGCAGGTCGGGCTCGTCGAGGTACCGGGCGAAGGTCTTCTCCGAGATCCGGTCCGCCTTGAGGCGGCCGGCGGCCACGTCCGCGGCGATACGCGCCGCCGCGTCGGCGACCTCCGCGCGGCCGCCGTAGTTGACGCACATCGTGAACGTCAGCTTGTCGTTGTGCCGGGTGAGCTGCTCGGCGTACTCAAGCTCGCTGATGACCGAGCGCCACAGCCGGGGGTGGCGGCCCGCCCAGCGGACCCGGATGCCCATCTCGTGGAACTCGTCGCGGCGGCGGTGGATCGTGTCGCGGTTGAAGTTCATGAGGAAGCGGACCTCGTCCGGGGAGCGCTTCCAGTTCTCGGTGGAGAAGGCGTAGGCGCTGACGTACTTCACGCCGAGCTCGAGCGCGCCCTCGATCACGTCGAACAGGGCCGCCTCACCCGCGGTGTGCCCGGCGGTGCGCGGCAGGCCGCGCTGCTTCGCCCAGCGGCCGTTGCCGTCCATGATGATCGCCACGTGCTGCGGCACGGCCTCCTTCGGCAACGCCGGCGGGCGGGCACCGCTGGGGTGTGGCGACGGCGGGCGGAAGTCCCTTTGCCTGCTCACGAGCTTTCCTTTCGAAGTGGTCGAAGGGGCCGGTCGGCGCGGTCGACCAGCGGGAGCGAGCGTAGTGCGCGCTCCAGGTGCCACTGCAGATGCGCGGCGACCAGGCCGCTCGCCTCGCGCTGGTGCACCGCTGGGGCGGCGTCGGCGACCGCCCAGTCGCCCTTGACGAGCGCCGACATCAGCTCGATCGTCGCCGGTGCCGGGTGTGCGGCCCCGGGTGGGCGGCAGTCGGGGCAGACCGCGCCGCCAGCCGGCACGGAGAAGCCCCGATGCGGGCCCGCAGTGCCGCACACCGCACACTCCCGCAGCGCCGGCGCCCAGCCGGCCACGCTCATCGCGCGCAGCAGGTAGGCGTCCAGCACCAGGCTGCCGGCGTGCTCGGCGACGGCCAGCGCGCGCAGGGCGCCCAGCGTCAGCTGGAACAGCCGCAGCGCCGGTTCCTGCTCGACCGGCGTGAGCCGCTCTGCGGTCTCGGCGATGGCGCTGGCCAGGGTGTACCGCGAGTAGTCCGCCAGAAACCGCCGCCCGAACAGGTCGACGCCCTCCACCTGGCTGATCACGTCGAGGGTCCGGCCCTCCAGCAGCTGCACGTCGACGTGGCCGAACGGCTCCAGCCGTCCCCCGAACTTCGACGTGGTGCGGCGCACCCCCTTCGCGACCGCCCTGATGCGGCCGTGGTGGCGCGTGAACAGCGTGATGATCCGGTCGGACTCGCCCAGCTTCTGCACCCGCAGCACCACGGCGTCGTCGCGGTAGAGCTTTCCGCGGAAGCCTGACCCGGACATCAGAACCCCAGGCGGCGCAGCTGCTTCGGGTCGCGCTGCCAGTCCTTGGCCACCCGCACGTGCAGGTCGAGATACACGCGGCCGCCGAGCAGGTCCTCGATCTCGCGGCGCGCCCGGATGCCGACCTCCTTGAGCCGGCTCGCCCGGTGGCCGATCACGATCGCCTTCTGGCTCGGGCGCTCCACGTAGATGTCGGCGTAGACGCGGGTGATGCCGTCCTCGGGCAGTACCTCCTCGACCAGCACGGCGATCGAGTGCGGCAGCTCGTCACGCACCCCGTCCAGAGCGGCCTCGCGGATGAGCTCCGCCATCAGCACCTGCTCGGGCTCGTCGGTGAGCATGCCGTCCGGGTAGAGCTGCGGCGAGCGCGGCAGGTGCCCGATCATGACGTCGACGAGCGTGTGCAACTGCTCACCCGCCACGGCGCTGACCGGCACGATGTCGGCGAACTCGCCCAGCTCCTGCACCGCCAGCAGGCGCCTGGCCAGGGTGCCCTTGTCGACCAGGTCGGTCTTCGTCAGCACCGCGACCAGGGTCGCCTTGAGCTCGGCGATCTCGCCGCTGATGAACCGGTCGCCGCGGCCGATCTCCTCGTCCGCCGGCAGGCACAGGCCGATCACGTCGACCTCGCTCCAGGTCGAGCGGACCAGGTCGTTGAGGCGCTCGCCGAGCAGCGTGCGCGGCCGGTGCAGCCCTGGCGTGTCGACCAGCACCAGCTGCGAGTCCGGCCGGTGCACGACCCCGCGCACCGTGTGCCGGGTGGTCTGCGGCTTCGGCGAGGTGATCGCGATCTTCTGCCCGACGATCGCGTTGGTCAGCGTCGACTTGCCGGCGTTGGGACGGCCGACAAAGCAGGCGAAGCCCGCACGATAATCACCAGAGGTCTGCACGATGTTTCAGGGTACTCAGACCTCCAGTCGCAACTGGCGGGGGCGTTGTGAAAGAGGTGTGACCTTCACGGCGGCCGCGGTGGCGACCTGGAGTTCGACAGTACCCTCGACCAGCCCGCGGCCGGCGGAGCGCAACACGATCCGGCCCGGCATCAGCCGCGACAGCGACGTCGGCACGGCGCTGCGCTGCTCGGTGGCCAGCACCAGGTGCACGCCGACGGCCTTGCCGCCCGCCGCCACCGCGGTCAGCGCGTCGTTGAGCAGCGGGTCGTGGCCGTCGACGAGGACCAGCACCCGGGCGCCGTGTTGCTCGTCCAGCCCGGCCCGCTCGGCGACCAGCTCCCCGATCGTGCCCAGCAGCGCCAAGGCGGCCGGCACGTCGGCGGCGTCGATCCGGCAGACCCGCAGCGCCGCCGCGTCGAAGAGCCGCCCGAACGACGCCGCGATGGTGTCCAGCAGCGTCGACTTGCCGGCGCCGGTCGGGCCGTACACCAGCAGGTGCCCGAGCTCGTCGAGGTCGAGCGGCCACACGTGCACCGCCTGCGAGCTGGGCAGGTCGACCATCCCGATCGGCGCCGCGAACGCCGCGCGGGCCCCGAGCGCCCGCGCGCCGTGCTCAACGTCCCGTCCGGAGTGTTCCGGCGCCCCGGCGAAGTCGGCGATATCGGAAATGTCGTATGTGGCGCGCAGCGGTGGCTGCCAGGCTCGCGGCTGGTCCGGCACGCGGGCCTCACGGTGCGCCGTGGTGATCGCCGCGACGAGCCGCCGCAGGTCGGTGACCTCGCCGTCGTCGCACCGGGCGGCCGCGGTGGCACCGGGCTCCGCAGCGCCCATCGTGGCGTCGGCCGCGGCGCCCGTCGCGGTGTGGGCCGCGGCACCCGGTCCGGTACCCCGTGCGGCGCCCGCCGTCGCGGCAACGGCGGCGGGCAGAGGCGGGGTGCGCGGCGGGGTGTGCAGGCCGGACTCGAAGCGCCACTCCGTCACGATCGTCGGGCCGCCGGAACGGTCCCCGGGGGAGCGGGCACCGCCGTAGGCGACCTGAACCGCCTCCGGGTCGGCGTCGCCGACGCGGACGAACGCCCGGCCCGGCAGCAGCGGCGAGAGGTGGGCGGCGTCCGGGCGCTCGAGGACCTCAAGGCTGTCCTGCTCCTCCTCGACGCGCAGCGCGATGCGCAGCGGCGCCTCCGCGCGCAGGTCGTCGTCGAGGGCGCAGTGCGGGTGCGCCGTGGACAGCAGCAGGTGTACCCCGGCCGGGCGCCCGCGCCGGGCCAGGTCGCGCAGGCCGGTCACGAAGTCGACCGGCGTCGCGGTGAGCTCCGCGACGACGATGAGCAGGTTGGCCGGGGCCGCGGCCAGGTGCCTGCGTTCCATCTCGGCGATGTCCTTGACCGCGTGCCGGCGCAGGATCGCCTCCCGGCGGCGCACCTCGGCGGCGAGGGAGACCAGCACCCGCCTGGCCTGGAAGGCGTCGTCGCCGGTGAACACCCCGACCGTGTGCGGCAGGTCGGCGCACTCGGCGAAGGTGGCGCCGTCGGTGTCGACGAGGACGAACGTGAGACGGTTGGCCGGGTAGGTCGCCGCCAGCGCGGTCAGGTAGGAGCGCAGCAACCAGGTGCGGCCGGAGCCCGGGGCGCCGGCGATGATGCCGTTCGGGCCGTCGCGGCGCAGGTCCACCACGACCGGGCCGGTGCCGCCGAGCCCGATCGGCGCGGCCAGGCCCCGGTCGCGGGTCGACGGGACCCAGCGCTTCACGATCGCGCTCGGCGAAGGCTCCCTGCCGAGCTTGAGCACATCACCCAGCGGCGCGACCTGCGGGGCCGCCCCTCCGGCCGCGTCACGGGTGGCGGCCAGGGCGTGCGCGACCCGGTCGGCGACCGCCGCGCCGATGCCCTCGCCGTCCAGGGCCACCACCCCGGCCGGCAGTTCCTGTGTGGATGCGGCGCAGGTCAGCAGGCTGATCCCGCCTCTGCGCCCGTCCTCGATCAGGCGGGCCAGCGCGGCCTGCGGTACCGAATCGGGATCCGGAAGCACCACCACCACGTGCGGCGTGAACTGCTCGGCGATCGCGTGCCGGCCCAGCCGCCGCTGCCGCAGCAGCGCCTCGACCAGCGCGAGCACCCGGCGCCGGTCGTCCTCCCGCGCGGCGACCGTGCGGGTGCCCGGCGCGAACGCGGCGGTCAGCGTGCGGGTGTGCGGCAACCAGCCCGTCCACGTCCAGTGCTCGGCCTCGTACGGCGTGGTCAGCACCACGAGCGCCAGGTCGTTCGGGCCGGCGAGGGTCGCCAGCTGTACGACCCACGAGCGCAGCACCGCGCGGCGGTCCTCGGCCGGGCCGGTCGCGCCGAGCGCGCCCAGGCAGCGCAGATCCGCCTCGACGGGGACGTCGGGATCGATCGCGTACCGCTGCCGCAGCGCGCCGATCCGCTCGATGTGCGCGGGGTCGAAGTCGCCGGTCGAGCCGCCGGTCGGGGCTTCCTGCTCGAATCGCAGCCGGCTGGGCTGGTCGGCGGTGGCCGCGCGCAGCGTGAGGAAGTCCCGGTCGTCGGGGCGGCGGGCCGGCTTCTCCTGCCGGTCGGCGGCCCGCGCCAGGTGGGCGACGCTGGGCGCCTCGGCCCGCCGCGCCTGGACCACCGCCCGGTGCTTGATCGCCGCGTCGGCCTCGGCGCGGTCCATGGCCGCCGCGAACTCCGCGGCCGTGTCGGCCCCACGGCGGCGCAGCGCCAGGCGGCGGCGTTTGGGCGGATGCGGTACCACGGGAAGCCACACCGCCGGCGGGGGCCCCTTCGGCGCCGGAGGGTCCGCCGGCACCTCCTCGACCGTGACCACCGTGGTCCCGAGGCGCAGCAGCTGGCCGAGGGTCAGCGTCGCGGTGCCCGTCAGCGGCTCGCCGTCCAGCCGGGTGCCGCCGGGCGAGCGCAGGTCGGTCGCGGCCACCTCGTGACTGCCGATGCCCAGGTGCAGGTGGCGCCGCCCGGCGGTGGGGTCGGTGAGGACCAGGTCGCTCGCGCGGTCGGTGCCGATGACGAACTCGCCGGGCGGCAGCGGGAGCCAGATCCCGGCGTCCGGCCCGGCCACGACGAGCAGCTCGAAGCGGTGCGGGCGCGACGTGCGCTCCGGCCTCGGGAAACCCGGCGTCCAGTCCGGCTCGCCGGGCTTGCCGAGGGCCGACCCGGACCAGGCGATCTCCGGCGGCGCCAGCAGGATCGTGTCTCCGCAGCGCAGGCCCTGCTCGCCTAGCGGACTGCGCGGGTCGAGCCGCCGTCCGGTGCGCAGCAGCCAGGCCCAGGTGGTCTGCTGCGGGCGTTCGGCCGGGTCGAGGAGCCCCAGAAGTTCGGTGATCAGGTCGTCGACCCCGTTGCCCGGGTCGGCCCGCAATCTTACCGTGCGATCCAGCGTCGCGGTCGAATCTCGCCTCGCCACCCGCACGTCGATCAGCAGGTCCATCGGCCGGCCCCCTTCTTCCCGAACAGCATCGATCCGTCGTCGGTCTCCAGAAAGCCTGGTGGCGGGGCGGACGCTCTGCAGGGCTCCGCCCTCGACAGTAAGCGCCGCAACGCCGAGTGGATCGCATCGACGCGCGCCAGGATTTTGTGCTATACGCGGCTAAACCGGGCGGAACGGGGCGTCGGTCACCCTCCTGGAGCATGTGCGGCGCGCTGGGCATCGCGTGGGACCCGGGGATGCTGTCGTGGCCGGGCGGGCGGCGGGAGACCGACGGGGTGTGGGCGCCCGACTGGTGGGGGGGCGGGGGGGGGGGGCGGCGCGCGCGCACCCCCCCACCCCCGCCCCCCCCCCCCCCCCCCCCCCGGGGCCGGGGGGGGGAAGCCCCCGGGGGGGCG
>NZ_JBFAZX010000021.1:0-132622 GCF_040689395.1 Dactylosporangium sp. NPDC051484
GGTAGTGCTTGTTCACCATCGTGTTCCAGGACTCCTGATCTCCCGGGACCATCAACATCCCAGGTTCAAGTGTCCAAGATCAGGGGGCAACTCCCTACGGCCAGTTGTTGGAAGACCTGTTCGGGCGTCCTGGCGGCGACCTGTTGCGCGAGCACCTGGACCGGATGAGCAACGCGGAGTACCAGCGGTTGCTGCGTTGCACCCCGGAACAGTTGCGCGAGCGGTTGCCCGGCCAAGGCGACGGGGCCGAGCAACTTGCCGGCCTGATCGCCGGCGTGGACGACGACAGCCTGATCGAGGCGATCGGCAATCTGGGCGGCCACGACCTGCGTGCGCTGGATCAGGCGTACGCGTCGATCGACGACTCCCGCCCGACCGTGATCTTCGCGTACACCGTCAAAGGCTACGGTCTGCCCACCCAGGGACACCCGCAGAACCACTCCTCACTGCTGACCGACGAGCAGATGCGTGAACTGGCGGCACGGCTGGGTACCGACCCGCAGCGACCCTGGCAGCGATTCCCCCAAACCAGCGCGGCAGCACAGCTGTGTACCCGTACCGCGCAGCGGCTGCGCCGCGATCCGGTGCCGGGCTCAGCCGCACTCGAACTGCCCACCGACATCGGCCGCATCCCGTCGGGCACGTCCACGACCCAGGCCGCACTCGGCCGTACCCTGCTCGATCTGACCCGTCAGGCCCCGAAGGTCGCCCGCCGGGTGGTGACGGTCAGCCCGGACGTCAGTTCCAGCACCAACCTGGGCGGCTGGGTGAACAAGGTCGGGGTGTGGTCACCGCGCGAGCGGGTGGACTGGTTCGCCGACGACAGCGAGACCATTCTGCACTGGCGAGAGCACCCGTCCGGACAGCACATCGAGTTAGGCATCGCCGAGACCAACCTGGTCGGCCTGCTCGGCGAGCTGGGCGCCACGTGGAGCCGATGGGGCCAGCCGCTGCTACCGATCGGGGTGGTCTACGACCCATTCGTGGCCCGCGCCCTCGAGCCATGGTCATTCGGCATCTACGCGGGCGGCCAGTCGATCCTGGTGGGTACGCCGTCGGGGGTCAGCCTGGCGCCCGAGGGCGGCGCCCACCAGTCCATCACCACCCCATCCATCGGCCTGGAGCAACCCGGCTGCGTCTGTTACGAGCCGGCATTCGCCATCGACGTGGAGTGGACCCTGCTGGCCAGTCTGGCGCGGCTCGGCCGGCCGGACGGCACGTCGGCCTACCTGCGGCTGTCCACCCGCCCGGTGGATCAGACTCTCGCCGCTGTACCGGCGGATCCCGCGGCCCGGGAGCGTCGCCGTCGCCAGGTGGTTGCCGGCGCGTACCCGCTGCGCCGGCACGCCGACCCGGCGGTGACCATCGCCGCGATGGGTGCGCTGGTGCCCGAGGCGTTGGCCGCCGCCAACCGGCTGGAGGCGGTCGGAATTGGCGCGGACGTGCTCTGCGTGACCAGTCCCGGCCTGCTCTTCGAGGCTTTGCAGTCCCGGCAAGGCCGGTCGCAGAGTCCGAGCTGGATCCTGGACCAGATCTTCCCCACCCACCGCGCCACTCCACTGGTGACCGTGCTCGATGGACATCCGCACACGTTGGCGTTCCTGTCCACGATCCACCAGGTACGCGGTATCGCGCTGGGGGTAACCAGCTTCGGCCAGTCCGGCTCGATCGAGGACGTCTACCGCTACCACGGTATAGACGCCGACAGCGTCGTGCGCGCCGCGCTCGACCTGACCGATTGACGCGCGCCGCCGGGGGCCCAGCGGAACCGGACCGGGTGTACTCGGTGCGAGCGGATCCTCCCACAGCAGCGCGAGGATCCGCTCGCTCTGCGTCGGGCTGAAGCGTCGACGCATTTGTCCTGGTGAACCACCGGCATTGGCTACGCGGATGGGTTATAATACTTAACCGATAGGAATTATTGACAAGAGGCGCCCGGTGCCCCGACGCTGGGTTGACCGCGCCGCGCTCGCGCTCGCGGTACTCAGGAAAGCTCGCTGAAGAAGGTTGTGCCCATGACGACCACGCCCGTCGACGCCACCCGCGTCGTGATAGCCGCCGAGAAGCTACGCAGGAAGCCGTCCGCCGGTCGCGACCTCGTGATCCTGGAGGAACACCGCGAGGCGCCCGAGGCCGCCTCCGGCTCGTTCTCGGCCTACAGCGTCGGCCCCGCGCGTCCGGTCGCCACGGCCACCGAGGCCGGGTGATCGCGGTGGCTACCCTTGACGAGGCCCAGGTCCTCGACATCCACACGCACTGGCGACCGGCCGGATGGCAGAGATGGGCCGGCCCGGCCTCCGTCGCGAGTGATCTCGGCGCGACCGAGGATCTCGCCGGCCTGGCCGCGGAGAGCGCGGCGGCGGGCGTCGACCTGCGGGCCCTCAGCGCCCCGGTCGAGTTCCTGTTCGGTCCGGCCGGCGACGTTACATCGGCGGACATCAACGCCGTCAACGAGCACCTCGCCGGGCACGTGCAGGCCGGCGACAGGTTCCTGGGGCTGGCGACGGTGGACGCCTACGCGGGTGACGCCGGTGCCGAACAGGCGCGGTACGCGATCGAGGAGCTGGGCCTGCACGGCCTGGTCCTGGACTCCTCGCGGCACGGGAAGTACCTCGGCTCGCCCGAGGCCTTCGCGACCCTCGAACTCGCCGCGCAGCTCGGTGTGCCGGTGTTCGTCCACCCGGTCCAGGCGCCGGACGCCGACGTCCTGCTCGGCGCCGCCGGACGCTCCGGCAACGCGATCGGCCGCGGCCTGCAGAACGGGGTCTCGTTGCTCTCCGCGCTGCACGCCGGCCTGCTGGCCCGGCTGCCGGACCTGCGGCTGGTCTTCACCGCCCTCGGCCACGGCGCCCTGCTCTACGCCGCCGAGGAGCTGGCCGAGCACCGCGGACGCCTCACCGACGACGGTGCCGGCGCCAACCTCTACTTCGACACGCTGCGGTTCAGCGTCCCGCTGCTGCGCTACCTCGGTGAGGTGCTCGGTCCCGAGCGGATCATCGTCGGCAGCGACTGGCCGCTGCGTCGCGACGCCCGACGGCCGCACATCGACGAGTCCCTCACGGCGGCGGGCTTCGACGCCGCGCAGCAGGAGCTGATCCGGGTCGGCAACGCCCGGCGGCTGTTCCAGCTTCGGACCACGCGACTCACGACCTGACAACCACCACCCTCCACGGAGATGACCGATGCCGTGCTATGCGATCGCGAGGAAGGCGGCGCGGCGGCGTTGGCCGAGCACGGCATCGCGCCGCGGGGCCTGCCCACTCGTAGGGTGTGACGCCAAGGAGGCCAGGCGGCCACCACGAAATCATCGTCCGTTGTGGACAGTACGAATGATGTCGCGGTGGCCGCTGGCCACAGCGTAGATTCCGCCGGGTGGTGGCAGGTGTTCGAGGGTGTCATGGATCGGATCGGTGGCCGGTCCGGACGTGATCGTCTCCGGTCATCCGGCTTGTGTCATCCTGACCGTCCGAGCGTAGGGACCCACGACCAGTGGGCGAACAGCACGGATGCTGGTGAGACAAGTCCTACGCGTGATATGGCTCAGACTCTATGAGTGCATCGTTGGAGTGGAGATCGGGGAGTCGAGGTGTCCGCGCGGGCGAGCCGGGAGGTGAATTGGGACACCCAGCGCAAGGTGTGCAGCCTCGGGGTACTGCTCGCTGAGCGTCGGGTGCGGGTGGATTGTGGCTGCTAAGTCCTCCAGCGTCGCACCCATTTCAACGGCCAATGTCCCCTCGCTGATCAGGTCGCTGGCGTGCGGGCCTACCGCATGTACACCCACCACCGCTTGCGTGGCACGATCGGCGACGATTTCGATATGCCCCTGCGTCGTTGTCATTGTCTGGGCTCGGCCAGAGGCGGATAGCGGGAACCTGGCCACGATTGGATCTACGCCGACGGCACGTGCCTGCCGCTCGTTCAGTCCAGTTGACGCGATCTCCGGGTCGGTGAACACCACGGTGGGGATGGCCTTGGGCGTGAAGGCCACGCGGTGTCCGGACAACGCCTCGGCCGCGACAAGTGCCTCCGCTGACGCCTTGTGCGCCAAGGCCGGACCCTCGGTGATGTCGCCAATTGCCGCCACGTGAGCAGACACCCGCCTGTCGGTCTGAACAGCGATCAGCCCACGCGCGTCGGGTGTGACGCCCAGTCGGTCCAGCCCGAGCTGGTCGGTATTCGGCGTGCGACCGACTGTGACGAGAACCTTGTCCGCTTTGATGTGTTGAAGGTGGGTACCCACTTTGACACGCACTGCGCCCGCGTCATAGCCCTCGGCAACCGCCGAGGTCATGACGGTGACACCGAGCTGACGAAGACGAGATAGCACCGGCTTCACTAGCGACGGGTCCATGGTCGGCAGGATGCGATCGGATACCTCCACGATGGTTACCTCGGCTCCGAGCTTGGCCATCGCCGTTGCGAGCTCAACGCCGCTGTAGCCGGCTCCCACGACGACCAACGACGCCGGTACCGCTCTGAGAGCGAGCAAGTCGGTAGAGTCCAGTACTTGGACGCCATCGCGGCGCAGCGCACCCAGCTCGGTGGGCCGGGATCCGGTGGCGATGATGACATCGCTGAACTCATAGAAACGAGTGGTCCCAGCGGTCGTTTCCACAACCGCTTGATTGGGTCGAGTGAAGCGGAGATCACCAGCGACAATCGTGACACCGGCCGCACGCAGCAACGCGCGCACTCCCCCGGTCAGGTCGTCGACAACTCGGCTCCGCCACGTCTGCCACGCTGCTAAATCGACCGAGCAGTTGCCCTGCAGACCCATGTGCGCCGATGAGGTGGTGGTGTGCGCTGCGGACGCGACCTCGATGAGTGCCTTGCTGGGGATACAGCCAACGTGCAGGCACACGCCGCCGACGCCGGTGTCACCGCGGCGGTCGACGAGCACGACCTCACGACCGAGCTGCGCGCCACGGATCGCCGCTACATAGCCACCCGGTCCACCGCCCACAATGAGGAGGTCGGCTGCCTCCGGAATCTCGCCGACGACCATGTCAGCTGCTCCGTCCGATGAGAAGGTACGGGTTCACGAGCGCGGCCGCGAGGTCATTGACGAACGCTCCGAGAACGTTGCCGTCGATGAGCCGGTGGTCGGCGGATACCGCGATCGGCAGCGTCGGACGAACCTCTGGCCTGCCGTCGACGGCAACGACCGCATCGCGGATGCGGCCAAAACCGGCGATGGCCACTTCCGGAGGTTTGATGATCGGCGTTCCAAGCCATGTGCCGTAGGAACCGAAATTGCTGATCGTGAAGGTGCCGCCGCCGAGTTGGTCAAGGCGGACACGGTGGTCCCGGACAGCGTCCGCGAGCTGGGCGACTCCTGCACTGATCTCGAACACATCGAGCAGGTCAGCATCCTGGAGAACGGGGACGACCAAACCTCCAGAGCTCGCGGTGGCAATGCCGAGATTCACGCGAGCGTGATAAGTAATCGTGTTCTCTTGGCAATCAATGCTTGCATTGAGGACCGGGTGAGACCGCAGGGCTCGTACGCAGGCCATCGCCAACAATGGCAGGAACGTGAACTTAGGACCCTCGGCCGGCGCGCTGGCGCGCAATGTCCGGTGCGCCACGACCAGCTCGGTGGCGTCAATCTCGCGGAACTCGGTGATGTGCGGGACGGTCTGCCATGCCTCGGTCATCGATCGGGCGATCTGGCGACGTACGCCGCGCAACGGTTCAACCCTGTCGCGACCACGTTCAGATTTCGACGACGCCGAAGACACGAGCGTCGGATGCGTCGACGGCCCGACGGGCCGGGTCTCGGTGGGCCTGGTTCCAGCGGCGGCGCGGTCGACATCCTCACGCGTGACGCGGCCGGCAGGCCCGGTGCCCGCAACCGCGCTCAGATCCACTCCCATCGCGACGGCATGCTTTCGCGTCGACGGTGAGGCAAGCACGAAAGTGGCATTGGCGCCCCCACTTGGACGAGGCGGCTGACGGTCGTCAGCCGGGACGCGCGCCGGTGGCGGCGGGGCTGCCGGGGACCGACGTGCGGGCTGGGTGTCCGCGGCACGGTGAGGAGCTCCGGCTTCCGTCGAAGTGTCATCTACCTCTAGGGCGATGAGTACCGAACCTACAGGCACCGTGTCGCCGGGCGCGCCGCCAAGTTCACGGACGAAACCGCTGACCGGAGAAGGGATCTCGACCATCGCCTTCGCAGTCTCGACCTCGACGATCTCCTGGTCGGCGGTCACCCTATCGCCGATCTCGACCAACCAGCGAACGATCTCGGCCTCGGTCAGACCTTCTCCAAGATCAGGAAGAGTGAATTCGTACCTCATCACGCCGCCATCCTGGCGAGATCACGGGCCGCAGCGACAAGCCGGTCAACGCCTGGAACGTAGAAGTCCTCCACGCCCGCAAGTGGATAAGGCGTGTCGGGTGCGGTCACCCGTACGACCGGGGCTTCCAACCTATAGAAGACCTCATCGTTGATGGTCGCGACGATCTCTGCGCCGAAGCCGGCCGTGAGCGGTGCTTCATGGGCGATGACGACGCGCCCAGTCCGTTCAACTGCCGCCACGATGCCTTCGACATCGAGAGGCACAAGTGAGCGCAGGTCCAACACGTGTGCCGAGATCCCCTCCTCGGCGAGCACGGCGGCTGCACGCTCGGCGGTCTGCACCATAGCGCTCCACGCGATGATCGTGACGTCCTCGCCTTCGCACGCGATGCGGGCCTTGCCCAATGGCACGGTATAATCTTCGCTCGGAACCTCGCCCTTGATGAGCCGATACCCCCTCAGGGGCTCGCAGAACAGCACAGGGTCCTCGTCGCGAATTGATGCGAGCAGTAGTCCTTTGGCATCGTATGCCGTCGCCGGCATGACAATCTTCAGGCCAGGGAATTGCGCGAATTGGGCCTCATACGCGTCACAGTGGTGCTCGGGGGTTCGCACCAGGCCACCGAACGGCGCGCGAATAGTGAGAGGCACCCGAAAACGCCCCTGGGAACGATAGCGCATCCGCGCGATGTGCGGCCCGATCTGATGGAACGCTTGGTGGCTGAAGCCCAAGAACTGCATCTCCACTACCGGGATGAGACCAGAAATCGCCAATCCCAGCGCCGAACCCGCAATCACTGCCTCGGCGAGCGGCATATCAACAACGCGTTGCTCACCGAACCTGTCCTGCAGCCCATCGGTTGCCCGAAACACACCGCCGAGCCTACCGACGTCTTGACCGAGCACCATGACCCGCTCATCGCGTTCCATCTCCATCGTCAGAGCCTCGCGAATCGCGTCCAACATCGTCATTATTGGCATCGTCAGCGGCCCTGCCCTGTGAACTCTGAACGCTGCCGGCGTATTCTCGCTGGGGCGTCGGCGTATAGGTGGTCGAACAGTAGATCCGCGGTCGGCGCGCCTCGAGATGCCGCAGCCGCGAGAGCTCCATCTACCGTCTCGCGATTCCGCTCCTCGACGGCTGCCGCGATGCTCTTACTCCAGAGACCGCAGGTAGTCAGGTACTGCTCGACCCGTGATATCGGGTCCCGGCCCAGCCATGAATCTCTCTCCGCAGGGTCGACATACCGGCTCGGGTCGTCAGCAGTGTTGTGCGGGCCGACTCGATATGTAATCGCTTCGATCAGCGTGGGCCCGTCACCGGCCCGGGCCCGCGCCACCGCTTCGGCCGTCACCTGATGAACGGCAAGAAGATCGTTACCGTCGACCAGGATCCCCGGCATTCCGTATCCTGGGGCCCGAGCTGCGAGGCTGGTTGCGGCAGACTGCTTCGACCGCGGCGTGGAGATCGCCCAGCCATTGTTGGACAGTAAGAACACAACCGGCGCCTTGAGGATGCCAGCCAGGTTCATAGCCTCGTGCGCATCACCTTCAGAGGATGCGCCATCGCCGAAGTAGGCGAGCACGACTCCGTCTTGATCTTGTCGCCGCAGCCCCCAGGCCAATCCGACCGCGTGCGGCAACTGCGATGCAAGTGCGATGTTCAAAGGAAGGCAGCGCACGCCCTGGGGTACTTCGGCTCCGCGCGGGTCGCCGAGGAAATAGAGGATGAAGTGTTCGAGGGGGAAGCCCTGTCGTAACAGCGCCGGAAGCTCCCGGTACTGGGGTACTACCCAATCACGGCTCGGATCCAGCGCAGCGGCTGAGCCAGTAACGGCGGCCTCCTGCCCTCGAACTTGAGAAAACGTGCCGAATCTGCCCTGCCGCTGAAGCCGCATGGCCTTGTCGTCAAACATCCGGGTAAGCAGCATCAACTCCATTGCGTCGGCAAGATCACTGCCGCTGAGGGTAGGCGTAACGCCTGCCGCGATCGTGCCATCGGGCGCCAGGATGCAGTGCGGGGCGGAAACATCCTGCCGCGCCGGAAAATGTGCTTCGGCCTGAACCATCGGCAACTGCCTCTCGGATGGGACGTACAGGTACGCGAGTTGACCTAGGAGTTGCCGTTCACCACGAACCCGCCGTCAACGACCAGGGTCTGCCCCGTTATGTAGGACCCGTGCGGCGAGAGCAGGAATGCTACGGCGCCGGCGATCTCGCCCGGCTGGGCTAGGCGACCAAGTGGAATGCGGGCTTCCAGAGCCGGGAGGCTCAGTGCGCCGGACGTGAGACCGGTGTCGACCATTTCGGTGCGAGTCCATCCCGGTGCAACACAATTCACGCGTACAGAGTCGCGGGCCCATTCAAGAGCGAGAGTGCGGCTCAGGCCCTCGACCGCCGCCTTGGATGCACTGTAGGCGGCACGTCCGCTCAGCCCAACAGCCGCACCAATCGACGAGATGTTCACTATCGCACCGCTACCGCGTGCCCGCATCCCTGAGGCGAAGGCACGGCAGCACCGAAAGGCTCCGGTCAGGTCGGTACCGAGGACTCGATCCCAGTCCTCGTCGGTGACCTCGACGGCATCACCTCTCGTGATGATGCCCGCGTTGTTCACAAGCGCCGTTACCGGACCCAACGCTTCAGCGACGCTCACTGCCGCCATGACTGACGCCTCGTCGGTCACGTCCATACGCACGCCGCGCACGACCGCACCAGGGGCCGCCATCTCTTCAATCCGCCCGCAGGCGGCAATCGCAGCGCGTTCGTCACGGCTTCCGATGACCACGCGATATCCGCGAACGGCGAGTTCGGTCGCAATAGCCAGCCCGATCCCCTTCGCGCCACCGGTAACGACGGCAACCCCTGGAGCGGAAACAGGATCGTTGATGATCACGAACACCCCTCCCTATGTTGGGTAGGAATGCATCCTTGCATGCACTAGCCCATGCGAGCAAGGATGCACACCTGGAAGATTGCGAACAAGGACCCGCCGAACCGAGGGGAGCAGCAATTGCCAGGATGTTCTCGACCGACTGAACGCTATAGATGGCGATTCGCCACCTATGCCCGCTATGTCGGTAACGACAATGTTCATGCCCGACCGTCAGTACATCGTGATCAGCTGCTGATCTCGGTCCTGGGTCGTCGTTGGTAGCGGGCGCGGCGGCCGCGGGCGTGATGCGCAGCACGCCAGATCGTCCAGGTCAGCCGGTGCATGACATCCGGGCAGCGGCGACGATGAAGGTGTCGGACAGAGGGCGGATTTCGTCGACCGTGAACGGGTCAGGTCGCCGCTGGTGTGGGCGCGGTGGTAGGGATCGACTGGCCGGTCGGGGATCGACCGGTTGGCGAACCGTCACAGTCACGCGGCACGGTGATCTCGACTGGGCCGACGTCGGTGAGCACCATCTTGGCCCGGCCGCCGTTGCGAAGTTGCCGCCGTTCCGGCCGGCTGGGCCGTGCTCCTCATAGCCCAGATGGTCGGTGACTTCGCCGTCCAGCGCGGCCTCGATCACCCGCTCGGTCAGGTGCTGCAGCAGACCACCTACGCCGATCGGCTAAGGCCCACTGCGCGGGTCCGCTCGAATCGCTCGTCACGGTCATCAGGTGCTTCTCCTTGATCATGAGTTGCACCGTTGTTTACAGACCCGCGTGCGGGTCGGGAGGGACGTGGATGCCATACGGCCGCGTAGACCCTATGGTATGTATTGGCGCATTCGGTGTTGAAGACGTCCACGACCAGCGATGCAAAGCACGTCAACCAGCGTGCATTGCCTGTACAGAGGGAGCCTTATGACGTCTACCGAGCTGCCATGGTCGTTGACCCTGGATGCGCATCAGCAGCTGCGGCGCGAGATCATCGAAGGCCGGCTCCGGCCGAATGAGCGCCTGATCGCGGCTGACCTCGCGGACCGGTTGGAGATCTCCAGGACGCCGGTTCGGGAGGCGTTGCAGTTGCTTGCTGCCGAGGGCCTGGTGGTCGGGGCCAAACGTGGCTACACGGTGCGCGAACACAGCCCGCAGGAAGTCCGGCAGATCTATGAGGTCCGCGCAGCGCTCGAAGGTTTCGCCGCTCGACTGGCCGCGGAACGTGCCAGTGACGACACGCTGTCCGCCCTTGTCGCCCTTGGGGCTGCCGATGCGGACCTGGCTTCTTCGGCCCGTCAGGTGCTTGTCGACATGAACAAGCGATTCCACGAGGCGATCATCGCCGCCGCTGGCAACGATCGTTTGGCTGTGACCAATCACCGCAATAGCGAGCACTTCTTCAACTACAACGTCGCTCGACGCTACACCGACGCTGAGGCGGCCGAGTCGATCAGCGGGCATCTGAAGATCCAGGACGCTCTGCTCAGGCGTGACGGCGACGCCGCCGATCAAGCAGCACGCGAGCACGTTATGGAGGCCCTCACAGTGTTGCTGCAAAAGCTGTATTGACGCGGTCCCACCGAGCATTGGCGATCGGAGCCATGATCCATTCCAGATCACGCGATGGTCGCGGCTCGCAGGCGAGGGTGGCGATGCTCCGCTGAGGTTGTCGCCGGCGTGGGCGCCGGGGGCCCACGGGCGTGGTGGACGAATCGCCACCTTTGAGAATGGTTGAGGAGATAACGTCACCTACACCATCAGCGCGGGCGCGACCTGGACCAGGTGAAGCCTCCGGGGTGCCGGAGGCCAAGCCACGTGAATCCGACGCTGGGTGCGGATCTCGTAAAGCTTCTCCCCCGGCTCCGCAAGGCGGCAGTTGGCGGGTCGAGCTCGATGGCAGACCCCGTCGATTACCCTCAGGTCGCGGCGAGCTGAGGCGGCCGAACGGGCGCGTCATGCATAGTCGGCACCCGGTGCACAGAACGAGATATCACCGAACACCCCAGCCCACATGCTTGAGTAGCACATACTCCTGCAATCCGTATTCGCCGCGCTCCACGCCGATGCCGCTGTGCTTATATCCACCAAACGGTGGATATGGGCTCAGTCCACCGCCGCCATTAACATGTACGGTGCCTGTGCGCAGCCGCGCGCCCACTTCGTAGGCTCGCGAGAGGTCTTGCGACCATACGCCGCCACTCAGGCCGTAGTCGCTGTCGTTCGCCATGCGAATTGCCTCCTCCTGATCGGAGAATTCGAGGACGACGCCAACGGGGCCAAATATCTCCTCTCGTGCGATCGGCATCGAATTGCGAACGTCGGTAAAGAGCGTCGGCTCGACGAAATAACCTCGGTCGAGATTCGCTGGACGCGCTCCTCCGAAGACAAGCGAAGCACCCGATTCGATTCCTGAGTTGATGTCCCGTTCGATCCGTTCGCGCTGGCTGGCGGAAATCACCGGGCCCATCGTCGTGGCTGGATCGGCCGGATCCCCGACACGGATGCGCGCTGCAAGGTCGCGCACTCGCGCAAGCAGCTCGTCCTTCACGTTGCGGTGGACCAGCGTCCGCGTCAGCAGCGCACAGCCCTGACCAGCATGGACGGTAAAGCTGTCCACGACGCTAGCCGCAGCTCGCTCGAGATCGGCATCTTCGAAGATAAGGTTTGCGGACTTTCCTCCGAGTTCTAACACGACTCGCTTCAAGCTCTGCGCCGCTTGCGTATACACCTGGCGTCCGATCGCCGCGGAGCCGGTAAAGCTGACCAGGTCGACCATCGGGTGAGTCGTGAGCGCTCGCGACACGGCGACATCACCGGTCACAACGTTGAGCACGCCGGGCGGCAGGCCTGCCTCAGCCGCGATCTCTCCAAGGACCAGGGCCTCGAGGGGCGTGTCAGGGGAGGGCTTCAGGACCGTCGTACAGCCTGTGGCAAGCGCGGGTGCAAGCTTGCAAACATTCAGGAAGAACGGGAAGTTGTATGGCGTGATCAGGGCGGCGACGCCAATGGGCTCCCGCAACACGACGCCTTGTCCGATCATTCCCTTCGGGCCCGATCGCACCACGGGGAGGAGAGGTTCGACGAAACGGTATGAGCCGATAATTCGATCCGTGATATCGTCCCAATGCGCGATTGGGGCGTCCGTCTGATGCGCCTCCGCAAGTCCCCGCACAGAGCCCGCCTCGCGCATATTAAGATCGACCAGTTCGGCTCGCCGCCTATGCATGATCTCGCCCATTCTGGACATGATCTTGGCGCGTTCCTTCGGGCGCATTCGCGGCCAAGGCCCCTCGTCGAATGCGACGCGGGCGGCCGTGACGGCTGCCTCCAGGTCCTCGATTCCGGCCTCTGGAACCCGTGCGATGACCTCCTCGGTGGCAGGATTGACAACAGTCAAGTGTCCTTCACCGTTGCCATCCGTCCATTCACCATTGATGAAAAGCCGATAGGTCGGCTCCGTCGAAGCCACCGCCACCACGCTCCCGTCTCTTCCCATATTCGCAAAGTCTGTACCTGGACAACTTGCAACGCACCGCCACGGTGCTGTAAGCCCGAGCTATGGATGGACCAACGCCTTGCCGATTGCCTGTCGCTCAGCCGCCGGTTGGAAATACGACGCCGCAGCCTGTTCGAGTGAGATGCACTCGGTGACAATGTCCGTGCCGACAACTCGACCTGACAGCATCATTCTCAGGCCTACCTCGTAGTCGGCCACACGATCGTGAGTCAGCGCAGCGATGACCTCCTTCTCTCCCGCCATGAATCCCTGGTCAAGACTTACCGAGGCCATACGTCCGACTGTCACGACTCGCCCACCTCTTCGAACCGTGGCGATGGCGTCGGCCGCGGTGCCCGGCTGTCCGGCGCACTCGAACACCAGATCTGGGCCAACCTCGGCGATCACGCCCGCGCCTTTCTCGTGGATGGCCGCGGTTGCTTCGAATACCTCATCCGCGCCGATCGACAAGGCGAGCTCCCGCCGGTCCGCGCGTGGGTCAACAATCACGACGTACGCAGCCCCCGCCGCTCTGGCCACCTCGGCCACCAGCAGTCCAACCGGGCCGGCACCCACCACCGCGACCGTTGCGCCCAGCGCCAGACGTGATCGCCGGACCGCCCGCACCGCCACGCTCATCGGCTCCGCGAGCGCTCCGATGCGACGGTCCGCGTCGGGCGGCAGCCTTACGCACGTTCCCGCCGCGACCACCACGTACTCGGCGAGGCCACCATCCGCCTTGAGGCCATACTGGGCAATATCAGGGCATAGCGTTCGCTCGCCTCGGAGACACCAGTAGCACGACCCGCATGAGACATTGCCGTCGACTGCGACTACGTCCCCCCGGGCGAATGGCGTGTCGCCTCTGGTGTCGACAACTTCACCAGCGAATTCGTGCCCGAGCGTAAGCGGAGCCGACCTACCGGTGAGTCTGTGCGGCTGCTCAGTCGGGATGAGCCGTGGCCCCTGCCGGAACTCCTCTATATCCGTGCCGCAGATGCCGCAGTACAGCACTCGCAGGAGCAGTTCGCCGTCGTTGAGTTTCTTGGGTTCCGCGATGTCATCCAGCCGAACATCTAGACGACCGTGCCAACGAATCGCTCGCACGACTCCACCCTTCCCTCCCACCGCTTTTCGGCCTGTCAAGCCCCGGCAATCCGTACATGCGCAGCCCGTGGCGACAGTGCCAATCATGTTTGCCTCGAAATCCTGCAAGCTGTATCGCGTCAGCCGTCGAGCACCTCACCGAACAAGTCGAGCATCTCCCGCCACGAACGCTCATCAGCTTGCGCGCTATAGGACAGTCCGCTTATGCCACGAGTCGACGACTCCGGGTTGGTGAATCCATGCTCGGCGCCTCCATAGATCGTCATACGCCAATCGGCGCCAGCTTCATCCATCTCCTGCTCAAATGTCGTGCGCTCGTGCACACTCAGGTGAGGATCGCTGCCTCCGACCATGGCCAGTACGCTCGCCGAGATCTTCTTCGGTGCGACTTGGCTGATCCGCGACAAGCCTGCATGGAATGCCGCGACCGCCCGGAGGTTCGCGCCGCTTCGTGCAAGTTCGAGTGCCACGGATCCGCCAAAGCAATAGCCGATCGCGGCCACCCGATTCACATCGGTCTCGGGCCTCGCCAAGAGGACAGACAGTCCAGCCTCCGCGATTCGCTGCAACCTCGGCGCGTCCGCCTTCAGTGACTGAATCTTGGAGTCCACCTGCTGGACTTCAATTGGCGCTCCATTCCCGTAGAGGTCCAAGGCGAATGCCACGTACCCAATGTCGGCAAGTCGCTCGGTGACGTGACGAGTATGTGGCCCCAGACCAGTTCCCGTGTGGCAGACAAGGACCGCCGGCCGCCGGCCGGGTCCCCCACCAACAGCCAGGTAGCCGACGTATTGCTGACCATCTACGGTGTAGCTGATGTGTTGCGTGCTCACCGAACTCCTCCTTCTCCCGAGAAGCAACACAAGCGCTTCCGAAAATCAATAGCCACGATCCGCGCCGCAAGGGCATCGGCCGCGATCATCGCCCGGACGCCGGCAGCGTTATGCCAAGGCCGGATCGGTGTGTTGGCCCTGCGCTCCGTGCGCGGCGCTACTCTCGGCCCACCCCGCGGCCGCCTGAGCCGGTGAGGAAGTCGAAGTCCGCGCCTTCATCCGCCTGAAGCACGTGTCGGCGGTAGAGCCACACATAGCCGCGATCAGGGTCTTCAGGACCGGACGGGGCTGCTGACTGCGCCCTTCGTTCGTCAAGGATGCTGTCTGGCACGTCGAGGTGCAGCCGGCGATTCGGGACGTCGAGCTCGATCCAGTCGCCGTTTCTCACCAGCGAAAGCGGGCCGCCAACCGCTGCTTCGGGCGCCACATGCAGCACGACCGTGCCGAAGGCTGTGCCGCTCATTCGGCCATCGGAAATTCGAACGATGTCCGAGATGCCTTGTTGGACGAGCTTCGCCGGTAGCGGGACATTCGCAACCTCGGGCATGCCCGGATACCCAGCTGGGCCGACGTTGCGTATCACCAACACCGTTGACGCTTCAACCTCGAGGTCCGGATCATTGTATACGCTGAGATACTCCTCTGGTGACTCGAACACCAGCGCTTGGCCTCGGTGCACCATGAGCTGCGGCGATGCCGCGGATTGCTTGATGATCGCGCCTCGCGGAGCCAAGTTCCCTCGAAGCACGGCTGTTCCCATTCCAGCGGGAAGGAAGGGGGCTGCCGGGCTCCCGATTACTTCTCGATCCCAGACTCTCGCATGCGCCACCTCCTCGCCGAGCGACCGTCCCGAAACCGTGATCGCGTCGGCATAGAGGAGGTCGCCCATCTCATGCATCAGAGCCGGCAATCCACCGGCATAGCAGAAGTCCTCCATGAGGAACTTGCCGCTAGGCAGGACATTCGCGAGCAGCGGGACGTCGCGCGCCACCTCGTCCAGGTCGTCGAGCGACAGCGCGACTCCGACGCGTCGGGCGATCGCGAGAAGATGAACGATTGCATTTGTGGATCCACCGATTGCGGCGTTCACGCGGACGGCGTTTTCAAATGCTTCGCGCGTCATGATCCGTTCCGGTGTGAGATCATCTCGCACGAGCTCGATCATCTTACGCCCCGCAGTATGCGCCAGTGCATAGCGTCGCTTGTCGACGGCTGGAAGGGACGACAAGCCGCTGAGCTGCATTCCCAGCGCCTCGACAATCGAAGCCATTGTCGACGCTGTGCCCATGGTCATGCAGTGACCTTCGCTCCGCTTCGCGCAGAGGTCTGCCTCTTCGTATTCGGCTTGCGTCATCCGGCCGGCCGACACGTCCTGCTCGAACTGCCACCGACTGGTCCCTGAGCCGACATCGACACCGCGGAACTTGCCGTTCAGCTTTGGCCCGCCCGTGATAAGCATTCCGGGAATGCCGACGCTGGCGAGGCCCATGAGCATCGCGGGCGTAGTCTTGTCACACGCCGAAAGCAACACGACACCGTCGAGCGGATTGGCGCGTAGCAGCTCTTCCACTTCCATCGACATCAGGTTCCGGAAGAGCATCGCCGTCGGCCGCATGAATGCCTCGCCAAGAGACATCGTGGGGAACGTCAAAGGCACCCCACCGGCCTGCCAGACCCCGTTTGCCACCGATTGTGCAAGCCTGGCCAGATGTACGTTGCACGGGCTCAGATCGGAGGCGCTATGGCCAATCCCAATGATTGGCCGACCGTCCGTCGCATCGGGACCGTAGCCCAGTGACCACAGTGCTCCCCTGTGGGCTAGACGGCCGCGATCGGGCGCGTTGAACCAGTGCTCGCTACGTCGCCCAGCTACGGCTTGACCAGGCTGATCGATGTTTTCCATGTCGCTCATCCAACGCCCCTATGCCGATAATTTTGGAGAATCATTCTATGTGCCGGCGGCATAAGAGTGCGATGGTACGTCAGGGCGAATCATGCTTCTCGCCGTCCTCCTTGGCTCTGTCCAGGGCCGTTTTGCGTGCCGACTCAAGCGTTTCCACCAGGACCCGCGAGCCATCGGCAATGAACGCGACGTCAGATTCGCATGCAACTAGAGCAGCGCCTTCGGCCAGCCACTGCCCGGCCTCCGCCCGTGATCGCGCCAGATACCCGAAAGGGACTCCCCGAGACTCACAAGCGCCCCGCACGCGACGTGCGGCCGCGCCGACTTCGGGGTTCATCAGGTCATCAGAATATCCGAGCGAAATCGCGAGGTCGGTTGGACCGATTGCCATGGCGCCGAGTCCGGGTACGTCGGCAATGTCGGCCGCGGCGTTGACGGCCTCGGCTGTTTCGATCTGGACGATGACGACGGCATTCCCATTTGCGTCACGCCGGTAGTCGTTTGCGTTCTTGAATCTTGGCATCCGGCGCGGGCCCCAACTGCGCGTGCCAGCGGGCGGGTAAAGGGCCGCGGCGACTGCTGCCATTGCATCGTCGGGTGTGTTGATCATCGGAACAATCACACCGTCAGCACCAACGTCGAGCGCCTTACCAATCAGGGAAGGGTTGTTCTCAGCCACGCGAACTACGACAGCCAGCTGGCTCTGACGCAAGGTTACGATCGCTCGGGCTACATCTTCGAACGTAACTGTCCAGTGCTGCATATCCATGATCACGAAGTCCGCCGCGACACCTTGCAGTGCCTCGGTTGCGGCCATGTCTCGCAAGACGTGCCAGAATCCGAAGACTGGATGACGCCGGGCTAATGCCGATGCGAGGGGGTTGGGGAGATCTGAAGTGCTCGGTTCGTTGTTCGCCGTCTTCTCCATACGTGCCTACTACTCCATCTTCGCTGTATCAGGATTCCTTCAACGCACTGCGCCAGCCATGAGCACCTTCTCGATGAGGTCCTAGACCTTCTCGCCGTAGAGGTGGCAAGCGACCGACGTCTCGTTCGTCGCACGGACGAGGGTGGGGCGAACAGTCTCGCACTTGCTCATTCGCTCGGGACAGCGCGACCAGAAGGGACATCCGGTCGTCGCTGTTGGGGTCTGCTGGGCCGGGGTGCGGGACAGGCCTGACCGCGCCCTTCTGCGCTCGCGCTGCAACTTTGGATCCGGAACGAGCGCGGCTGCGCTCAACGCCACGCTGTAAGGATGGAGCGGATTCCCATAAATCTGCTCTGCCGGACCCACTTCCATGACACTCCCGTGGAACACGACTGCCGTACGATGTGCGACATGTCGCACAATGCTCAGGTCATGTGCCACGAATAGCATGGCGAGCCCGAACTCGTCGCGAATATCGGCTAGCAGATTGACGATCTGCGCCTGGATCGAGAGGTCCAGTGCGCTCACCGGCTCGTCACAGATGATCAGACTGGGCTCCACCGCCAAGGCCCTGGCAATTGCTATTCTCTGCCGCTGACCACCGGAGAACTGACGCGGAAACCGGTGGATCGAGTCGGGTGGCAGGCCCACGTCCGCAATAAGCTTTCCAATGCGCTCGCGCGCGGTGTCCCGGTTTACCTTCTGCGCGATCAGAGGTTCGGCCAGAATGGTGCCGATCGAAAGCGCTGGGTTCAGGGACGAGTAGGGATCCTGGAATACTACAGAGAGGTCGGCGGCGACTTTCCGCCGCTGGCGATGACCTGCGTAGGTGATGTCCTGGCCCTCGAACAGCATTTGCCCAGCGCTGGGGCGGACGAGGCCGAGGACCGCCCGCGCGATAGTGGACTTGCCCGAACCGGACTCCCCGACGATCCCGAGAGTCTCTCCTCTGGCGATTTCGAAGCTGACGCCGTTGACGGCCGTAACGGGTTTGCGCCAACGCCCGGCCGACGCGAACACGACCGACAGGTCCCTGACCTCCAGGAGGGCCTTCTTCGTCTCATTCATGATCGCACCGCCTCGGTGACGCGCACACATCTAGCTCTCCGATGGGAGGTTACCGTCGTTAGCGGAATGCTCCCTTCGGCACATTCAGGCGTCGCAACCGCGCACCGTGCCTGGAATCTACAGCCGCTTGGCCAAGCACCTGGGTCAGGCACGCTGCCCGTTATCACGGGAAGCCGCCCCAGCGCGACGGCCGAGTACGGATTCGAGCGCAGTAGCCCAGCCGTGTATGGCATTGCCGGTGCGCTCAGCACCTCGTCGACGGGACCCTGCTCGACGACCTCGCCGGCATACATCACGAGTGCCGAGTCACATGAGTCTGCCAGGACCCCAAAGTCATGAGTAACGATCACCATCGACATCGACAGTTGTTCCTGCAAGCTACGGAACAAGTCCAGAATGTCGGCCTGTACCGTAACGTCAAGCGCGGTCGTGGGCTCATCGGCCACCAGCAGTTTCGGCTCCAGTCCCAACGCGAGCGCTATTGCCACGCGCTGTGCCATGCCTCCAGACAGTTCATGCGGGTAACTCGCTGCCGCGCGCCGGGGATCCGGCATGCCAACCAAGTCAAGTAGTTCAAGAACCCGCCCGTGCGCCGCTCGCGAGGACATGCGGCCTCGGTGACGCATCGGCTCCGCAAGCTGTGCACCGACCGTGAACACGGGATCGAGGCTGACCATCGGTTCCTGTGCGACGAATCCGATCTCGCTGCCGCGCACGACGTTGAATGAGGACGGTCTTGACGGGTCGAGCTCGCGTCCGTTGAAGAAGATCTTCCCCGCGGTGACCTTGCCGGGAGATGGAACAAGCCCAAGTAGAGCGAGCATGGTGATGGTCTTGCCTGAGCCGCTCTCGCCGACAATGCCGAGCGATCCCCGGTGCGGCACCTCGAATCCGACGTCGGTCACCACTGGTCGCCATCCGTCGGCGCTGGGGAACGACACCTCTAAGCCGCTCACGCTGAGCAGGCCGGTCTTGGGACCCTCGCCTTCACCAGCCTGGCGGGCATCCCGTTCGAACACGGCTGCCGGCGCGCGCAGTGTTTCATCACTCTTCGCGTTACCGGCAGGAGTCTTGACGGCCGTCGCGGACACAACCGTGGCCTGTCGCTGCTTCTTGAGTCTTGACCAGCGCCTGGGCCGGGCGCGTGCCGCGCCGTCGACGGTGGCGTCGAGGAGCGTGTCACCGAACAAATTCGATGCCAGCACCGTCAGCACGATAATTCCGCCAGTCGGCACCAAATACCACGGCTGCTTGTAGATCGCGTTCCCAGCTGCCGCGACCATGCTGCCCCACGTCGGTGTAGGCGGTCGCGCACCGAGCCCGATGAAACTCAGCCCCGCCTCGATGAACAGCGCAGCCCCAAACAGCGTGGACGCACGGACGATGACAGGTCCCAGCACGTTCGGAACAATGTGTCGCAGGAGAATCCTGGTTCTGGAAAGCCCGAACACCTGGGCCGCGTCCACGTATAGCGCGGAACGCGCCTCGAGCGTTGATCCCCTCGAGAGTCGCATGAAGTCAGCGCTCAGCATCACGCCAAGGGCAATCATCGCCGCGTTCATGTTAGGCCCGAATACGGCGAGGACGGTAAGCAGGATCATGATGACAGGTGTTGCCAGAAGAAGGTCAGTGACCCGATCGAACAGGATCATCACTCGGCCGGCGAAAAACCCGGCCAGCACTCCGGCCGTAACTCCAAGGAGCACGGCGACGGCTATACACAGGAGGCCCGCGAACAGGCTCAGCCTTGCCCCGTAGATAAGCCTACTGAGAATGTCTCGGCCCAGCTCGTCCGTCCCCAGCCAGTGTGCGGCCGAGGGCCCGGACAACACGTTGCTCAGATCCTGTTGATACGGATCGTCCGGCGCGATCCACTTCGCGAGGACAGCCGCAATCACTAACGTGCCGAGAACCAGAAGGCATGCGACCGCCATCGGCCGGCGCAGGCCGACGGTCAAACGCTTCCAGGTAATCATGCCAGACGCACCTTCGGGTTCAACCAGCTGTAGACAACGTCGACAATCACGTTAACCGCCACGACCACGACGGTCAGGTACAGGACGAGCGCCTGCATCACCGGATAGTCGTGGTTGGAGGCAGAGTCGATTGCCAGTGTTCCGACGCCTGGCAGCGCAAATACCTGCTCGACGATGACGGCCGAGCTCAGCATTCCGATGAAACGCACACCGATCAAGGTTGTCACCGGAATCGCCGCATTCTTGAGGGCGTGGCGGAACACGATACTGCGATTACTCACTCCGTTCGCCCGTAGCGTTCGAATGAACTCGCGATCAAGCGCCGAGATCATCGCGGCCCGGGTCATTCGCGCCACCGAGCCCATCGCGGCCAGGCCCAGCGTCACCACTGGCAAGACCATCGAAAGGGCCCATCCGTTCAATGACTCGGTGAACGGCACGAACCCGTTGGCGGGCAACCAATTCCAGTGCACCGCGAATAGTCCAATGAGTACCAGGCCCAGCCAGAAGTCAGGAACGGACTGGCCTACGATGGCGGCGACCTGCACGGCAGAGCCGTCGGCGCGTTTCCGAAGCGCGGCGTAAACGCCGGCGGCAATTCCACCGAGTACTGACAGGATCGTGGCGCCTATGGCGAGTGACAGAGTTGCCGGCATGCGATCAAGGACGACCGCCGTTGCCGAACGGCTGGAGAAGAGCGACTTGCCCACTTCTCCATGTGCCAGATTGCCAATGAATTCCAGATACTGCTGCAGCATGGGACGATCAAGTCCGAGCTGATGCCGCAATTGATCATATTGGGGCCCGGTCGCCCGGTCGCCAAGAATCTGCACGACCGGGTCTCCAGGGGCTAGTCTGAGCAAGAAGAACGTCAAAGTCATGATCGCCCAGATCAGCGGAACTGCCAACAGCACACGCCGCGCTAGCAGGCGCCCAACAGTCACGACTCCCTTGGGTAGGCTCAGTTCAAGTCTGCGCCTGATCCGGGCATAAGGGAGGGACGTCATGCCGGCTGCCAGCCGATGATGTTCGGCATGATCACGTGCGGTGTAAGGCTTGGGTTTGCAATCTTATTAGGTGCCACCAAGACGATGGCGTCCGCAGTGAATACCGGCACGAACCAAGCCTCGTCAGTCATACGCTTGCTGAGCTTCTGGAACGTTGCGTTACGCTCCTGGTCGGCCTGACTTGCGCCCTCGTTCAGGAGTTTGATCATCTGCTCGTCGACTGTGTGCTCCGGATTGCGAGGGCTGTCCTTGCCGAGCAGCGTCTGCATGTCGAGATACGTGCTTGACATCCCCCACGGCTGCCAGGCTGCCGCGTGCCCACCGGCAACCGTGTCGCTGGCGAGGCCGGCCGGGGACGCCGTCACAATCTCAACCTTCACACCGACTTTCGCAAAGTAGTCGGCCACAGCCTGCACGACCGTCGCGTCAGTCGCCCGGGAGAGAATTGGAAGCGTAAAGCCGTTTGCATATCCGGCCGCGGCGAGTAGCTCCCGGGCCTTCGCGGGGTCATACGGGTATGCTTTGTCCAGTGACGAGTCGTAGCCTTCCATTCCCTTCGAGATGAACTGGGAAGTCGCGGTTCCATAACCGGACAGGATCGACTCAACAATCTTCTGCCGATCGATGGCGTAGTTGAGTGCCTGGCGGACCCTTACGTCGCCCAGTGCGGGCACCAGGGCACCAGTCCTGTCATACAGCATGAGCCCGGTGCTGTCGGTCGGCTGCGAAAGGACGTCCAGCCGGGCTTTCTTGGCGGTAGTGGCAGTGTCCGGGTTCCCCTTACCCGCAGTGGCATTGCCAGCTTGAACAGCCTGGAACATCGCCGTGTAGTCAGCGATGACGCGCATCGTAATCTTCGTGTACTTCACAGCGTTCTGATCGAAGTAGTTCGGGTTCGGAACGTACGTGTAGTGATCGCCGGAGATCGTCGAGCTCGCGTCCAGCATGTAGGGGCCGGCACCAACAGGGTTCTGGTCGAGATCTGGCTTGCCGAACGCGGCGGGACTGACCATCATGCCGAAGTTCTGACTCAGCGCCGTTGGAAGCGACGGCATCGCGGACTTGAGATGCACACGCACGGTCGTGTTGTCAACGACGTCGGTCGACCCGACTGCTGACCAGGTCGACTTGACCGGACCATTCACCGTCATGTCCCGGTCGAAGTTCGCCTTGACCGCAGCCGCGTCGAGCGGCGTACCGTCGGAGAACTTCAGGCCGGGCCGGATCGAGATCTCAAACGTCTTGTTGCCGTCGCTGTACGACCACTTGGTAGCGAGGCCGGGCTGGAAACTCCCGTCCGGTGCGACGCGGATCAACGAGTCGTAGGCGAGCCACAAGTACGGCAGGCTGTCGCCCGGGTTACTCTTGGCAGGGTCGAGTGAGACGGGTTTCAGCGCGTTTGCCATGACGAGAGTCGAATCGCGCTTCGTTGTCTCCCCCGACCCGGAGGAACACGCTCCTAAAGTCATCGCGAGGGCGCATAATACCCCTCCAATGAGTTGCCTTTTTATCATGAGTACTCCTTGTACAATCCTAGGGGTGTTATCGGTTGCCTCGGAGATCTTGGAGCTTGTCGGCGCCGTGCTAGCCGGCCATCACCAGTGCGTGAAGGAGCCGTCGAGCCGACGATATTCCGGGGCGCCCATAAGTTCCTTGCCGCCCGCCTTCTCCATGCTGTACTTGTCTCGCGCTCCGAGGTCGATTTCGATTCCCAGGCCTGGCGCCGTGGGGGCAAGGACGAAGCCGTCCTTCCATTCCACCTGCGCAGGGAACATCGACTCGAATACTTGGTTGCTTCGGTATTTCATCTCGAAAACCCCCACGTTGGAGGCTGCGAGGCTCAGATGGAGGCATGCGGCCGTACTGACCGGTCCCAGAGGGTTGTGCGCGGCCAGGTCGATGTAGTGAGATTCCGCCCAGCCAACGATCTTGTAAGCTTCTGTGATTCCTCCGACGATACACAAATCGACCCGCGCATAGTCGATCAGTTCCTCTTCGATGGCTTGCCGGAACGCCCACTTCGACGCCCATTGCTCGCCCGCCGCGAGCGGAACCCGTGCGTCGCGGCGCAGCTTACGGTAGCTCTCAGGATTTTCTGAACGTAGGGCGTCTTCCAAATAGAAGACGTTGTACTGCTCGAGTTCGCGCGCTAGCCGCGAAGCATATACCGGAGAAAATCTACTGTGCGCGTCGGTGATGATCTCGATTTCGTCACCGACGGCCGACCGAACTGCTTCCACCTGCCGCAGCGCGAGCCTGACCGCCTCGGACGGTTCGAAAATACCCGGCCGTGCTGGACCAAGGCGCCAGCGCACGAATTTCCAGCCCTGCTCTGTCGCGCGGACGCAGTCCTCCACCAATTCTTCGGTCGACCCGGCGTCATAATTGTGCGTGTAGGCCTGCACCTTGTCCCTGTACAGTCCACCAAGCAGGTTGTAGACCGGCTGGTTGAGTGCCTTACCTTTGATGTCCCAGAGCGCCAGGTCAATCGCGCTGATAGCGGCGCAAGTAACCTTGTCGGCAGGAAAGAAGTCGCCGCGAAACATTTTCTGCCACAGGTGCTCGGTCCGCATCGGATCTTGCCCGATGATCTGCGGCGCCAGATGACGGATGGCGCCCTCGACTGCCGCTTCCCGCCAGATGAGGCCTGATTCACCGATGCCACTGATTCCTTCGTCAGTGTGCACCTGGACGAATAGGAACGGCCTCCCGTCGGCCACGTGTATGGTTTCCACTCCGGTGATTTTCATGTTCCGCCTATTCCGTAGTCGTATCCGCGGTTGCGGACGAGCCAAGCGTCGTGGCCGCCGGCGAATCGGTGGTCGCGCTGCACCGCCTAGATGAGTGGCGATCGCTTATCAGGCCACCGTATTGTTGGTCGTCAGATCGTCGGCCATCATGGAGGATCGGCTCGCGCACCGGCCGCTCCGGAATGCACCATTACTCGTCATTTGATTACATCCGGTAATGCATGCATCTTGGTATGCTCCTGCCTGCGCGCGGGCGTGTCAAGGGGCTGTACTGCGTGAGGCTGATGCTCGTCAAGCGAGCGTTCACCTGAAGAACTCGTCTACTCACACACCGTGAGCGCGCGTGTAAAGCGGGTGATCACGCGACGCGGGTACGGCCGAGGAAGTACTTTCGATGGGTCTCGGCCTTTCGACTGTCATGCTCTGCCGTAGCCGGCCTGTTTGGCGCTCAGAGCTGCGGAAGTGCCTGTTTCCCCGCTGATGCTCGTGCTACGCCGGGCTACAGTCCCGCCCATCTGGCACGTCCGCCCCCAGACGGGCTAGGCCCCTGGCGCCACGCGCCCGAGGGCGCCTCGGGAATCCCGCTCCGCCTGCTCTGCGGCGGATCCGCGCGCACATCGAGCTAGGCGCACGGTTACGAAGCCTCACTCCTGCCCAAGAGGATCGCGTGCTAGGTCGCCAGCTCGCTGCCGCTGCGCGACGTCACGGTCAACCCGCGACTATGTCGGGCCAAGCCGCCTGCGCTGCCGTGACCAATCCCGCGTCGGGTCCCAGCTGCGACGGCCGTCTTTGTCGCCCCGCTCATAGCCGGTCATGTGCAAGCTGGAGGTAGACCTCGACCGACTCTCCCGCAGTGTCGAACCCGATACCAGAAGCTGCTCCGGCGCGGGCGCGATGATCAATACCGGCGGCGATGACGCCGATTTTGAAGTATGCCAGCGCGAGATGGAAGTTCCACGCAACGAGCGTCGCGCCTCCGACCTTCTCGTAGAGCCCAGCGAGCTCCGCGGGCCCTCGTAGCCGGGGGCTGGTCCAAGCGGCGGGCGAGCCAACGATCAGGTCGAAGACCGGATAGCGGTAGGCGCACATCATGGCTACGTCGGCCACCGGGTCGCCGATGGTGGACAGCTCCCAGTCCAGAACGGCAGCGATCCTGGGCGCCCTATCGGAATCGTTGGTAACGATGGTGTTGTCGATGCGATAGTCGCCATGAATGATCGCCGCCGATTGCTGGTCCGGCAGGCGGGCCATGAGTCCGGCGCTGACCTCGGACGCGAGGCGTTCGAGGCGCGGGTCGCCGACAATCTCCCACTGCCGCGCCCAGCGACCCACTTGACGCTCGGCGTACCGGTCCGGGCGACCGAATTCTTGCAGGCCGACCGCGACGTGGTCGATCTGGTGTAGGGCCGCGAGCGTCTCGACGAGTTCGACGGTGATGGCGTCCACGCTGGCGTCGTCAAGCGTGTCGAGCTCTGCTTGCGCTCGGATCGTGCGACCTTCGACCAACTCAGCCACGGCGAACGGCACACCGATGATGGACGTGTCATCGCACAGGGTCACGGCGCGCGGGACTGGTACGCAGGTTGTTGCTAGTGCGCGCGTGACTCGGTATTCCCGCGGGATGTCGTGCGCCGACGGTGTCTGCCCGGCCCTCGGTGGAGTCCGCATGACCCAGGATGACGTGCCGTCCGAGAGTCGGTATGTAAGGTTCGACCGACCACCCATGACTAACTCGGCGGTCAGCGAGCCCTCCACGGCGGCCCCAGCCGCCCTCAGCCGGTCGGCTACGGCGGCGAGTTGTGAGGGAGACAGTCGGACACTTGTTGGTGTCACGGTCCCCCCACAATCTGCCGGACCGCACGCTTGGAGATCGAGGCGCGGTGCACCTCGGATGGTCCGTCGTAGACCCGGAATGGGCGTAGCTCACGCGCCACTTTGGCAACCGGCAGTTCTGCCGAGACGCCGAGACCGCCACACAGCTGCATGGCCCGATCAGCAACCCGGCCCAGGGCTTCCGCCGCAAAAGTCTTGGCGATCGATGTTGACTTCGACGCGCGTTCGGCACTGTCGAGTTCGGCACACGCCACCATGAGCAGTGCTCTGGTGGCCGCCAGGTCGATCTCGTTGTCTGCGATGAGTAGCTGTGCCATGCCCAAGTCGGCCAACCGCGACCCGAAGACCCGCCGGCCCACGGCGTGCGCCACGGCGACCTCATGTGCCCGCCGCGCCGCGCCGAGCCACCGCATGACATGGGTCAAGCGGGCCGGGCCCAACCTTACCTGGGCATATCGAAATCCTTCGTCGACAGCGCCGAGCACGTCGGCGTCGGGCACGAAGAGGTTCGTGAACCTCACCTCGCAGTGGCCGCCGACCATCGACCGGTCCATCGTGCCGATGTGTCGAACGATCTCGATGCCGGGCGCGGCGGCGTTTGCCAGCAACATCGTCGCTCCGCGGGCATCGCCGGGTTCGCCGCTCGTACGGGCCATGATGATGAACAGGTCCGCGCCGTCCGCGCCGGTGATGAAGTGCTTACGACCGTTGACGGCGAAGCCGCCATCGACCTTCTCCGCCCGCGTGGTCAGTGCGGCCGGATCCGACCCTGCGCCAGGGGCCGGCTCGGTCATCGCAAACGCCGACCGCCACTCTCCGGCTACCAGCGGTCGCAGGTATTTCCGGCGCTGGGCGTCTGACGCGACGTGGTCCAGCAAGTGGATGTTGCCCTCGTCCGGCGCGTTGACGTTCATCGCCATCGGCCCGAACAGTGAGTAGCCTGCCTCCTCCAGAACCGGGGCACGTTGGCACATCGTCAGACCGAGCCCGCCGCAGTCGACCGGACCCTGCGGGGACAAGAGGCCCAGCAATCGTGCTCGAGCCTGCAGCCGCCTGCGGAGTTCCTCACCGCCTGCGGCTTCGACGTCGCCGTCGTACTCGTCGTCGATGGGAAGTACCTCAGACGTGATGAAGGCTCGTGTCGCTTCCACCAGCGACGCCACATCAGGCATCGATCGCCGCCTCCAATCATCCCGACCGAGCGATCGCTCGCTCGGTCAGGCTCTCATGTGAGGTCGCAAGGGTCAAGAGCCCATCCGCGCTACCCCCACCAGGCCATGAACCATGTCGAGGTACCTGCGTACCACCTCGTCGGGCGCCAGGGGCCCGTCGTCGCGGTACCACGTCGCAACTCCGACGCACAGCGTGGCCAGCGCGCGCGCGGCATCGTCCGGGTAAGGGGTGGTGAACACGCCAGCCTTGGAGCCGGCACGGATGACATCGGCCAACATCCGTTGCTGCTCGTCGCGCATACGCACGTAGCGGCCGCGGTTGGCGGGCTCCAGGCTACGCAACTCGGTTGAGGCAACGAATGCCTCGTTACGGCGGAACAGGTGGAACCGGAGCATGCACTCGACCAAGGCGTCCAGCTGTCCTTCCGGATTCGGTGGGGATGTCGACAACGCGGACCTGCTACGCGCCAGCAGGTCGTTCATCACCGCCTCCAGCAGCCCCATGAGGATGTCCTGCTTGGAGCGGAAGTGGTGATAGAGCCCCGGAACCGAGAGCCCCGCGCGGCCGGCGAGGTCCCGGACGCTGGTCCCCTCATATCCGTGCTCGACGAAGGCCTCCAGCGCAGTCTGAAGAATCCTCGGTAGCGGCGATGGGCCATAGTCACGCCAATTCACGTAGACCATCATGCCTGCCAGACCGGGAGTCGGCGCGAGGGCGTCCTGGCGATCCGTAGGTCCGCCGTGACGCGGTCCGGTGCCGACGACCGGTGCCGGGGCAGACGGACGGCGCCGTTGCCGCGCCGTTACGCCGGTGCGGCGTGTGCATGAGGTGCGACGGCATCGGTCCCGCCGAGTGCGGTCAAGCTAGGCCCGCGATGGCTGAACACCGTGGTGGCGGCCCTGTCGGTCATAGACAACGGCTATGACTGGGCTAGGCAGCTGGCGGGTACCGAACGGGGCCGACCAGGCGCAGCGTGGAGATGTGGCTATTCCTGTCCGCGAACTGAGGGCCGGCGACCGAGCCGTAGTGGGCTACGCTCCCGGGCTTCTGGTCGCTGTTGTACTGGCGGTCGTCGCTTTCCTGGTCGGCCGGCAGGCGCCGGTGGTCGGCTCGCCGGTCATCGGGATCGTCTGCGGTGTGATGGTCAGCGCCTTCGTCCGTCGGCATGCGTTGTTGCGCCCGGGGGTGTCGTTCGCGGGACGGACGGTGCTACAGGTCGCAGTCGTAGTCCTGGGCGCCCAATTGTCGCTGCGCCGGGTCGCGGATGTCGGGCTCGACTCGCTACCCGTCATGCTCGGCACGCTCGGTGTTTGTCTGGTGCTGGCTTACCTCGTCGGCCGGTGGATGGGCATCGAGCGGGACCTGCGCACTCTGATCGGGGTGGGTACCGCGATCTGTGGGGCGTCGGCGATCGCGGCAGTGAGCCCAGTAATCCGCGCCAAGCACGCTTCGGTGGCTTACGCGATCTCGACGATCTTCTTGTTCAACGTGGCGGCGGTGTTGGTGTTTCCGCCGCTCGGTCATCTGCTCGGGCTCGACCAGCATGCTTTCGGCCTGTTCGCCGGTACGGCCGTGAACGACACCTCGTCGGTGGTGGCCGTCGCGGCCAGCTACGGTGACGCAGCCAGCCAGGACGCGGTGGTAGTCAAGTTGACCCGAGCGTTAATGATCATACCGATATGTCTCGTTCTATCTGCGCTAGTACAGAGGCGGGACCGTCGGACGGCCCCACCGAGTGAGGGCCGGTTGATGGTCAAGGAACGGATGCTACGACGTGCGGTGCGGCTGGTGCCCTGGTTCCTTGTCGGCTTCCTGCTGATGGCTGCCGTCAATTCCGCCGGCATGATTCCGCCGTCAGCTCACGACGGTGTTCAGTCGGCTGCGCTGTTCCTCATCACGGTGGCCCTGACGGCTATCGGCATGTCAACCGACCTGGCTTCGCTGCGCCGGGCCGGGCATCGCCCACTGTTGCTCGGGCTCATGTTGTGGGTGGCGGTGGCGGCGACAAGCCTGCTACTGCAGATGGCCGGTCTGTGACAGGCTACGGCTGATGCTGCCATTGCCCTCCTGGACCCCAGACCTGCCCGCTCTGGACCTGTTGATCTCGATCGCCGAGCTGGGAAGCATCGGTCGCGCCGCTGCGGCCCACAACATCAGCCAACCAAGTGCGAGCAACCGCCTCGCGCGACTTGAGCGACAGGTCGGCGCCGCGCTGATTGCTCGTGGCGCCCGGGGCAGCGAGTTGACGTTCACCGGTGAAGCTGTCCTCGCCTGGGCCCGGCCGGTCGTGGAGTCGGCCCGACAGCTCGCCGACGGCATCGCAGCGCTGCGAGCCGATCGGTCGGCGCGATTGCGAATCGCGGCGAGCCTCACCGTTGCCGAGTACCTCGTGCCACGCTGGTTGCTACTGCTGCGCCGGTCCCATGCCGACCTGGTCACCTCCGTGGAAGTGATCAACAGCCACGGCGTGGTCGCGCAAGTCCGCCTCGGCGCGGTGGATGTCGGCTTCGTCGAAACGCCCGAACCTCCGAACGGCGTGCACTCAATCAACGTCGGCCGCGACAGGGTCACGCTGGTGGTGGCCGCCGAATACCCCCTGGCGAACAAGGCCGCCCGTCGACTGCCTCCGCGGGATGTACTTGACCATCCCCTGCTCCTGCGCGAGTCCGGCTCCGGCACACGTGACACCTTCCTATCGGCCCTCAGCGCCGTTCGGCAACCCGCACCCACACACACGGTCGAACTCGGTTCGACGGCGACCATCATCGCCACCGTCCTTGAGGGTGGCGGCGTTGGCGTCGTCAGCGCCAGAGCGGTGACGCGGGAACTCGCCGCCGGCAGCCTGGTTGAGCTGCACCTTGACGGAGTCGACCTACACCGCCCACTCCATGCCATCTGGACCAATCGACGTCCCGCCCCGCTGGCGGCCGAGCTGATCGACATAGCCCGCCAGACGCTCGAGAGGGCGGGGCAACGCCTGCCCGTCGGCGCGCAGCCGCGAAGAGGGGCAGTGCCCCGTGAAGTGGTGAGCTTTGAGCACGGCCGGCCCGGGGCCTGACCGGCCCGTCCCGCTCAGGCGCGACGGGCCGGATGCCGCACGGTCAGTGGCGGTGCTGCTCGTCGGTGAGCTTGAACGCGAGGCGGCCGTGGGCGTAGGCGCCCCCGGCGCGCAGCGCGGCCGCCACCCACGCGGCCTCGGCGAGCTCGGCCTGGGAGGCGCCCGCCTTCACTGCGAGGTTGGCGTGGCCGTCGATGCAGTATGCGCACTGCGTCGTCAGCGCCACGCCGAGCGCGATGAGCTCCCGATACTTCAACGGAATGGCGCGCCCTTCGGCGGCGAAGACCGCGCCCTCGAACTGGCTGAACGCCTGCAGGATGTCGGGGGTCTCCTGCTTGTACACCTTGGTGTAGGCCCGGTCCTCCGGGCTGAGGTAGTCAGTCATCGCCACGTCCGCTCTGCTGGCCTGTCGGGTAACTAACGTCGGTCATCGTAGCCCCTTACCGGCGCGGCGCGGGCCCGGCCCGGCCATGTCGATTGATGCCGAAGTTTCACTACAGGAACGTGGTAGCGCAACTGCGTTGTTCGGCCGGTCCCGCATTTCCATGCTGGATGCAGGCGGACGGAACCGTTTCCGTAGTGCGCCGCCACGGCGAAGGAGCCCGCATGACCCTCTCCACCACGATCAGCCCGCCGGCGCTCGACTCCGACGAGCTCGCCGGTGTGCTGGCGGCGATCGCCGCCGACGCCCGCCGGCGCCGCACCCAGGCACCGCACGAGCGCCCCGGCCTCGCCCTCGAACTGGTCCGCCGGCATCGCCTCGGCGCGGTCCGGGTGCCCTCCGCCGACGGCGGCGCCGGCTACACCAAGCGCGAGTCGTTCAGCCTGTTCATCCGGCTGGCCGAGGCAGACCCCGACGTCCCGCACATCCTGCGCCTGCACTACGGCTTCGTCGAGGAACTGCTACGCCACCACGACCGGTATGCCGACCGGCCGTGGCTGGCGCAGGTGCTCGACGGCAAGCTGTTCGGCGGGGCCGCCGCCGAACTGAACAACCGCGCCGGGGTCTACACCTACGACACGACCCTGGTGGCCGACGGCGACGCGTACCGGCTCAACGGCCGCAAGTTCTACAGCACCGGCAGTCTCTACTCCGACTATCTGCGGGTTACCGCGAACGACGCCGACGGCGGACAGGTCAGCGTGCTGATCCCGGCTGACCGCGACGGCGTGGAGCACGCCGACGACTGGGACGGCATCGGCCAGCGGCACACCGGCAGCGGCACCACCATCCTGGACAACGTCGTGGTGTACCCCGCCGAGCTGGCGCCGCTGCCAGCCGCGGCAGGCGGCCTCCGGCGTGGCGCCCACGCTCAGCTGCTGCTGCACGCCGTGGCCGCGGGCATCCTGCGCGAGTTGGCCGCGGACGCGGCCGAGCTGGTCCGTGGTCGCACCCGCTCGTACTCGTGGGGCAACCATGACGAGTCCCGCCACGACCCGCAGATCCTGCAGATCGTCGGCGAGCTCGCGGCGACGGCGTACGTGGTGGAGGCGGCGGTACTGGCAGCGGCCGACGCCCAGGAGCGCGCGGATGCCCACCAGCGCAGGCACGGCGAGCCGAGCGACGCACTGGAGCACGAGGCGTCGCTGCAGGCGTCGAAGGTGAAGGTCGGCGTCGAGGAGATCGCGCTGCGCGCGGCCGGTGCGCTCTTCGGCGCCGGTGGCGCCTCGGCCGCCCTCGCCTCGCACCACCTCGACCGGCACTGGCGCAACCTGCGCACCCTGTTCAACCACAACCCGACGGTGTTCAAGGCGCGCGCCGTGGGCGACGTCGTCGTCAACGGCGCGCAGCTGCCGTCCGTCGGCTACTTCTAGGCTCATCCGTTCACGCCACCGCGGAGATCTTCGAGGTGGGCAGTGCGTCGGCGGTCGAGGCGAATCCGCGGCTCGACCGCCACCGGCGCGACGCACGCGCGCCGTCGCATCACAAGGCCATCTGTCGGGAGCGTCAGCGGCTGAGCGGATCCCCCGGTTACGGGACGGTTATCCATATCTTACAGATGGGGATACTAGGATTATCCGATCCCGTGTGCCACCATTGTTCATTGTGAATCAGGTCGAACTCGTCGCTCGACGTCATGTGGACCTCATGCGCGCATGCAGCGCGATCTGTTGCGGCTGACCGTTTCCGGCGGCAACAGGATCACGGCGGCGCTTTCGGATCGCGGCTGCGATCCCTCGGCTGAGGCCCGAAAGGCCCATGAGGTCTGGATACTCACATGACAATGGCAAGTTCCGGTGGCGGTGCGTGATGCTCGACCTGCGGCGAATGATGCTCCTGTGCGACCTGGCCGACCTCGGCACGGTGACGGCCGTGGCGGAGCGGCGCAGCATCACCAGCTCCGCCGTCTCACAGCAGCTGCGAATTCTCGAGAAGGAAGCCGGTGCGGTCCTGTTCCGCCGGGACGGCCGGACGCTCGGCCTGACCCGCAGCGGTCAGGTGCTCGTCGAACATGTGCGCCGGGTGCTCGGCGCGGTCGACGAGGCGATCAGCGCCGTCGCGGCCACCTGCGGTGCCCCGTCCGGGCAGATCGCGATCGCGGCCTTCAACATGGGCATCCCCATGCTGGCCGCGCCGGTGGTGCGGCGGCTGAGCGCCGAGCACCCCGACCTGCACATCGAGGTACAGCAGGCGCCGAGTGCGACCGCCTTGCGGCTGCTGCGTCAGGGTGAGGTCGACGTAGCCATCACCTGCCGCTACGACTTCGACGGCGAGGAGTCGCTGGGCGGGCTCGCCAGCGAGCACCTGCTCTTCGAACCGCTGGTTCTCATGGCGCCGACCCAGCTACACCTGCGCATCCGCAAGCGGGGGCTGGTCGCGCTCGCCGACGAGCCGTGGATCACCGGCCCGCGGGAGTCCGGGCTCGGTGCCGCGGTCATGCGGGCCGGTCGCACGGCCGGATTCACGCCCCAGGTCAAGCACCGCCTCATCGGCGCCCAGAACATCTGCGACCTGGCGGCGACGGAGGTGGCGTCGGCCATCGTCCCGCGGCTGTCGGTCCCATCGCACCTGGAGGGCCTGATCGTCGACGACCTGGAGCTGGGCGGGCGGGCGATCAGCGCCGCGGCACGCGAGGGCCGGCGACGCGATCCGAACATCGCCCTGATCATGCAGTCGCTGCGCACGATCGCGAAGGGCACACTCCGCGCCCTGCGCGGCGCCCGGCTGGACCTCGTCTCCTGACGACCCCACGGCTCGGCAACGCCCGGTGGGACTGCCGCGCCCTACCATTGCGGTGTTGGCAGGCCCAGATGTGAGCGCAGGGTGCCGCCATCGTAAGCGTGACGATAGATGCCGCGCTTGCGCAGCAGCGGCACCACCTCGTCGACGAAGGCGGGAAGACCCTCCTCGACCACATCGAAGTGCAGGTTGAACCCGTCGACCGCGTCGGCGCGGAACCACTCCTCGAAGATGTCCGCCACCTTCTCCGGCGAACCGATGACGGCGAGATGTCCCACGCCGGTGCGCAGGATCTCGCGCAACGGCCGGCCGGTCCGGGCGACGTGGACGATGGAGTTCACGAAGCCCTCCGAGTCATCGCGCCGACGGGCCTCGACGTCGACCAGGTCGAGCGGGATCGGCGAGTCCAGGTCGAGCGCGGCGATCGGGATGCCGAGGCGCGCTGCGATGTGGCCGACGCCAACCGCGTCGGTGTCCGAGCCTTCGAGCTCGATCCGGTGGCGCAGTGCCTCCTCGTCGGTCGAGGCGAGCGTCAGCGCGGCGCCCGACAGGACGAGCAGACGCGGCCGGTCCGTTGCCCGTGCTGTGGCGGCGGCCGCGGCTCTGGCGCGGTACTCGAGCGCGGACTCCAGGGTCGGCGTCGAGACGAAGGCCGCGTCGGCGTACCGTGCGGCCAAAGCGATGCCCTCGGGAGAGCCGCCGGCTTGGAACAGCACCGGCAGCCCTTGCTCCGACGGCGGGACGGTGGCCCCGCCGTGCACCGTGAAGTAGGCGCCGTGGTGCTCGACGAGCCGGACCCCGCCGGGCCTGGTGAACACACCGGTCTGCTTGTCGGCGATGATCGCGTCGGGTGCCCAGGTGCGCCACAGATCGGCGACGACGTCGATGAATTCCGCGGCACGGGCGTACCGGTCCTGTTTGGACGGCAGCCGCGACAGCCCGAAGTTCGCCGCGATCTTCGGGTTGTAGCTGGTCACCACGTTCCAGCCGGCGCGTCCGTGCGACGCCCGGTCCAGGCTGGCGATGGAGCGTGCCAGGTTGTACGGATGGTTCCAGGTGGTTGAGATGGTCGGCACCAGTCCGATCCACCGGGTGTGCTGCGCCGCGGTCGCCAGCGCGACGATCGGGTCGAGGCGCAGTGGCGCCGGGGACGTCTCCCAACCCGGGTGCAGCGTCGGCTGGTCGTTGAGGAACAGCGCGTCGAAGAGGCCGCGCTCGGCCTCGACGGCGATCCGGGCGTAGAACTCGCCGGTGGCCGAGGAGAGCGGGTCGATCCCGGCGCGCCGCCAGCCATACGGGCTCGATCCGAGCGGCGGGGCGTTGAGCCCGAGATGCAGTCTGCGTCCGTTCGTCATGTTGTCGGGTGTCTCCTATTCGTCGGAGTCCAGCACGCCCCGAGCGGCTCAGCGACGCTTCGCACGGGCGTAGGTCTCGAAGTGGGCGGCACGGACGACCGGGGCGAGGCCGCGAACCTGGAAGAAGACGGCGGCACGCGCGCGGACCTGAGCGATGTCGCCGTCCAGCAGGCCGGCGCCGCCGCGCGCCACGACGCCGGCGGTGGTGGCCCGCACGGCGATCTCGTCGAGCACGGCACGCCAGTGCGGATCCGGAAGTACGGTGGCGGCCGCATGCTCGAGCTCCTCGGAGAGCGCCAGCAGCGACGGCTCTGCGGGGTGGCGGCGCAGGGCGTCGTCGAGCGCGGCGCGGGCCAGGCCGTACGGGCCCACCGGCGCCAGCACCGGCACATCGGCCGGATCGACATCCGGATCGATCTGCTGGGCGCGGCGCACCTCGAGGCTGACCACGCCGTCGCGGGACTTCCATTCGGCGACCGGGACGACCTCGGTGACGTACGCGTCGGACAGGAGATAGCCCTCCAGCGTCAGCTCCGCGGTGCGCGAACCGTAGACCGCGGTCAGCGGCAGCACCCGGCCGGTGATCCCGGAGTGGTGCAGGTCGGCGATGCCGAACACGTACTCCTCACGCGCCTCGTCGACCGCGCCCAGCCACAGCACGTCGGTCAGGCCCCAGCCGGAATGCCATCCGATCACGCCGTCGATCCGGTAGCCGCCGGGCACCCTGGTGGCCACCGTGCCCCGGCGCTGCGGCCAGGACCGGACGTGGCCCATACCCGCCCCGCCGAACAGCTCACCGGAGGCCAGCTTCGGCAGCAGCGCCAGGGTCTGCGGGGTGCCGGCCCCGATCGCGGGCGCGACCGGGGCGCCGTGCTGGGTGACGATGGTCGCCGTCGACGGATCGGCGCCGAACAGCAGGTTGTCAGCGGCGGCCTTCACCTCCGGGGGAATCTCGACCCCGCCGTACTGCTCGGGGACGAACCACCGGTAATAGCCGACCTCGCGCAGGGCCTCGAGGTGCGAGCGCGGCACCTCGGTGCGGTCGACCTGCGCGGCGACCGGTGCGAGCACCTCCTCGACGACCCGGGCGAACTCCCGGTACGCCGGGTGCGACCTCGGGTGGGCCGACGTGTTGACGGTCATCGGGAACCTCCTTGCGACGTGACACGAGCCGGCTCCCGACGGAGCCCAGCCAGGATGGGAAGCGTGAGCAGCGCGGCGGCGATGCCCAGCAGGCCGTAGCCGAGCAGGTCGACGACCACACCGGCGGCAAGGCCGGCGATCCCGCCGGCCGCGGCGGTGAGCAGGTCGGCGGTGCCCTGCACCGCCACGCGGACGTCGACGGGGACGTGGTCGCTCAACAGGCTGGAGCCGGCGATGAGCCCCATCGTCGACCCGACACCGAGACTGCCCATCGAAAGAAACATGATGGGCACACTGTGGCCGGCGGCCAGCGACGACACGCTGGCGGCGATCATGACCCAGGCACCGGTGCGCAGTGCCGCGCGCCGGCCGCGCCGGTCGGCGTAACGGCCCGCGAGGGGGCTGAATGCGTACATGCCGACCAGGTGGACGGAGAGCACGAGCGGGCCGAGCACCTCGTGGTGCTGGTGCTTCATCACCACCGGCGCCATCGCCATCAGCCCGATCATCACGAGCTGGGTGAGGATCATGGATACGAGGCCCAGGCGGGCGTTCGGCGATCGCCGGATCGCTGCCAGTGCGACGCGCAGGCTGAGCGGGCGGTCGAGCCCGGCAGTGCCCTGTGCCGCCTGCAGCACCAGCAGTGGGTCGGGGCGCAGCCGTAGCGCGACGTTGATCATCGAGCCGGTGAACAGCAGCGCGCTCAGCAGCCAGGGACCGGAATACTTCTGCAGGCCGAACGCCATGCCAGCGTGCTCCGCAGGCACGATCAGCAGCGGGCCGAGCACGGCGCCGAAGGTCGAGGCGAACAGGATCCGCCCCATCGCCGCACCCCGGCGATCCGGCGCGGCGAGGTCGGTGGCGGCGTAGCGCGCGAGCAGGTTGGTGGCGGTGCCCGCACCGAACAGGAGCAGGCCGGCGAGGAAGACCGGCAGCAGCGACGTCTCGACGCCGGCGAAGGCGAGCAGGCTTCCGATCGTGGCGAGGCCGTACCCGAGCTGCATGCCGGCCCGCCGGCCGCGCCGGCGCATCACTCGCGACAGTGCTTGCGCCATCGTCGCCGCGCCCAGGGTGACGCAGGCGCCGGCGAGCCCCAGCCACGGGGTGTCCACGCCGACGATGTCCTCGACGACGTAGATTCCGACGGTGATCGCGGATCCGAGCCCGGCCGCGCCGGCGACCTGCCCGGCCGTGAGCACACGAAGTGCACGTCGCTGCAGGTCCGCAGGGATCGTCGTCATGGCGTCGCCGGAAGGTTGGCGCCGGGGTACCTCGTCTTCAGGAACTCCGCCAGCTCAGGACTCTCCAGGGCGTGGGCGAGTGCGAGCACACGGGGGTCGCCGGCCAGACGGGACGGTGCGACGAGCACGTGCGCCCAGGGATTGCCGGGGCCGGGCTCGACGGCGAGCGCGTCCTTGGCCGGGTTCAGCCCCAGCGTCGCCGCCTGTCGCGGGTTGAGCACGATGGCGTCGTACTGCTGGTAGACCTCCCGCAGGTGGACGTCGGAGTGCAGGCCCAGCAGCGAAAGGTGGCGCAGCGAATCCTTGACGTTGGCCTCGGTGATCGACAGGTCCATCGGGGCGGTGCCGCCGAACGGACGGTCCAGCCGCACCAGCTTGGCGCTCTGCAGCAGGTACAGGCCACGGGCGAAGCCCTCGTCGTCGCCTGGCAGGACGACCTTGGAGCCGTGCGGGAGGCTCTCGCCGTGGACCTCGTCCTCGACGATGCCCGCGTTGACCCACGACTGGGTTTCCGTGACGTCCTTCCACTTCGAGGAGTACAGCGCGTACGGAATGACGTTGACCTTGGCCACGACGTTCAGTGAGGGGAACGCGGCCCTGCCCGCCTCGAACGCCGGGCCCTCCTGATCGAAGACGAGGTCGGCGTCGCCGGCCTCGACCTTCTGACCGGCGTTCGTGGGCGCGTCGGCCAGTTGGACCTTCGCCGGCTGCGGCAGCAGATGGTCGACGGCGTACTGCAGGATCTCGCGGTAGTCGCCGGGCCCGACGTAGACGAGCAGCGTGTCCGCGTCGGCGCGGGTGGTGCTCTGGTACGTGACGTCGGTGCGCGACCCGCAGGCCGCCAGGCCGGCGAGAACGAGAAGGCCGGCGAGGATGCGTCGCATGGTTGTTCCTCTCAGCGCACGTCGTAGCGGAAGGAAGCGACCCGAGGGCCGGCCGGGGTGGTGAAGGTGACGGTCACCTGCCAGTTGCCGCGGACCGGCACGACGAGATCGCGGCTGCTCCACCGGACGCCCCGGCCGGTGCGCTGGGCGGCGTCGAAGCGGACCGGCAGGCGGGCGACGTTGGCCGCTTCGGAGGACAGGTCCACGGACAGCGCGGACTCACGGGCCGACTCGACGATCAGCTGTTGCGGGCCACGGCGCGTGGACGGGATGGAGATGTCGAGGACCGCGCCGCCGCCGAAGTTCACCGTCGTGTGTACCGGCGGGTCGTAGCTGGCGCTGGCCGGCGCGACCGACGAAAGGACGCCCGTGGCGCCGAAGACGGTCGTCGCCAGGAGCAGTTCAGCGCCGACGAGCCGGACGCCGCCGGGCCGGGCGAGGCGGCGATATACCACCGCGGCGGTGGCGAGGGCCATCGCCACCAGGGCAACCTTGACCATCAACGCTTTGCCGTAGGCCGTGGTGAGCAGAGCCTCGGGGGCCGGGACGCGCAGCAGCCCGAGCCCCGCCCCGGTGCCCGCCGCCAGCGCCACATGCGCCAGCGCATAGCGATGCCACGTCGCGAGCGGGACGTCCCGGTGCAGCTCCACCGCGATCACCACCACACCGCCCAGCCAGGCGAGGATGGCGTACACGTGCAGTGCGGTCAATGCCAGCGGCAGCGGGAACAGCGCCGGGTCGGCGCCGTGCCCGCCGTACGTCACGGCCAGGACCGTGGCCACGGCGGCGCCCACGCCGACGAGCCGCGAGCGCGGCAGGTTCAGATGCAGCAGCAGCGCCCCGAGCGCGATCAGTGCCGAGAGCCCGAAGCCGCCGGTGACGTCCAGCGCGCCGCTCGAGATCCGGGTGAAGCCGCCGGAGCGGTGCACGGCGTCGACGACGAGGCGGCTGGTCAGGCCGGCGACGAGGAGGATGCCGCCCCAGCGGACGACGAGCTGCCATCGGCGCCGCTCGCGCAGGTGGGGCCAGAGACACGCGGTCGTCACCAGCACCCCGGCGGACGAGACGGCGCCGAGGTAGGTCAGCAGCTTGGCGGCGTACGAAACGATCCGGTCGCCGATGCCGGTGGCCTCCGTGCGGTGAGCCGTGATCAACCCGTCGGCCGCGCCGACAGTGAACGCGGCCGACACCGACACCACATGCGTGTCCACCGACAACAGTCGCGCGGTCGCCAGGAAGGAACCGTCCGGCAGTGCCCTGGCGAGCCACACCGTCACCACAGTGCGGTCCGCGCTCAGCTCGGCCCGGGCGATCTCGTACCGTCTGCCGTCCTGATCGACGACCTGCGGTGACCCCGCCACCACCGACACGGCCTCGCTGAGGGTGAACGCGACGAGCGCCGGTCCCGAGTCGAGGTGGCCGCCGTCGGTGGGCGTCGTGCTGACCAGGGTCGCGTGGGCCCACGCGGGCGCGGGCCACAGCACGATCCCCATGACCGCCAGTACGATCACCCCGCCGAACCGCCGGCCCACGTGCTACCTCGCCCGGCGAAGCAACGCGACCGTCGAGAGCGCGACCGCCAGAGCGATCAGTCCCCACCGCGCGACGTTCGCACCGTCGAAGGCGCCCTGGCCCTTCCGCGAGGCCTCGCCGGCCTCACGCGCCGCGTCCACCGTCACCGCGCCGTGGTGGTGCTCGGCCGAGGCCGCGCCGAGCACGACGATCGGCGCCGGGTGCTCCGGCTCGGAGGCGTCGAGCGCGACCTGGTCCCACACCACCGTCGACCCGTCGCTGTACTGCTGGGTCGTCGGCAGCGGGACGGCGCTCTTGTCCTTGGGCCAAGGGCCGGCGGAGAAGGTGAAGACTCCGAACTCGGACGGACCGAGGCCGCCGTCCTTCGCCTGCCACACGATCCTGGTCACCCGGTCCTGGACGGTCTCCACCTTGGCGGTCCACCCGGCGATCGGCAGCACCTTCGCCGAGGTCAGCGTGACATCCTCGGGAATGGTCACGATCAGCCCGACCGTCGAGGCCTTCTCGCTCTCCGTCGGCACGCTCAGCCGGACCGCGCCGTAGCCGCCCCGCTTCGGCGCCGAGGAGTCGTCGACCCGTACGTGTGCGTCGGCCGGCGCCGGGATCAGGACGAGCGCGGCCGCCGCGGCCGCTCCCGCCAGCCAGTTCCTCACCGCGTCGTCAGCCCCTTCTGCCACCGGGTGAGGTAGCGCTGCAGGAGCGCCATCACCGCGTTGACAGCGACGCCCAGCAGGCCTAGGGCCAGGATCCCGGCGTAGATCTTCGGAGTCTGGAACCGGAGACTGGCGTTGTTGATGTAGATGCCGAGCCCGTGCGCGCCGCCGACGAGCTCGGCCGCGACCAGAGCCGTGAAGGCGTTGGCCGCCGCCAGCCGGATGCCCGGGAAGAACGCCGGGACCGCGGCGGGCAGCACCACTTGGGTGAAGATGTAGAACTTGCCGGCACCGAGGGTCCGAGCCGAGTTGATCAGGATGCGCTCCACGCCGCCGACCGCGGCCACCGCGTTGATGAAGATCGGCCAGAAGCAGGCCCAGACCACGATGGCGATCTTCGACTCCTCGTCGATGCCGAGGAACGCCACGAAGACCGGCAGCAGCGCCAGCAGTGAAAGGTTGCGGAAGAACACCAGGACGGGCTCGGCGAACTTGCCGAACACCGGGTTCGAGCCGACCAGAATGCCGAGCACGATCCCCGTCACCAGGGCGACCGAGAAGCCGATCAGCGCCCGCTGGATACTCGGCCACGCGTCGGCCAGGATCGAGCCGTCCGCGAGGCCGCCGATGAACGCCGTGACGGTGTCCTGCGGCGTGGACAGGTAGAGGGAATCGATCAGCCCGCGGTTGATCGCCAGCCACCAGATCACCAGGAATCCGAACAGGCCGGCGGTGCCGTAGAGGTACCTGTCGTACTTGGTGAGGAAGGGGTTGGGCCGCTTGGGCCGTCTGACGGCGGCCTCGGCGACCTCGGCCGGGACCGGCTCAGTCGTCGCCGTTGCCAATGCGCACCTCCTCCTCGAGGATCCGCGAGACCTGCGAGCGGATCCGGGTGAACTCCGTGGTGCTGCGCGACTCGGTGCTGCGCGGGCGCGGCAGGCCGACGTCGATGAGGTCCTTCACCCGGCCGGGCGTGCGGGTCATCACCGCGATCCGGTCGGACAGGAAGATCGCCTCGTCGATCGAGTGGGTCACGAACAGGACGGTCTTCTTCGTCGCACCGGACTCCCAGATGCGCAGCAGCTCGCCCTGCAGGAACTCGCGGGTCTGCGCGTCCAGGGCGGCGAACGGCTCGTCGAACACCAGGATCTCCGGCTCGTAGGCGAGGACGCGAGCGATCGCGACGCGTTGGCGCATACCACCGGAGAGCTGATGCGGCAGCCGGTTGGCCGCAGCGCTGAGTCCGACGGTCCGCAGCACCTCCGCCGCCCGCTCGCGGCGCTCCGCTCGCGGTACACCCCGGATCTTCAGCCCGACCTCGACGTTCTTCTGCGCCGACAGCCACGGAAACAGCGCGTAACTCTGGAAGACGACCCCGACGTCCTTGTTGACCCCCTCGACGTGCCGGCCGTCGACGAGGACGTCACCGCCCTCGTAGCTGTCCAGGCCGGCCAGGATGTTGAGGAAGGTGGACTTCCCGCAGCCGCTGGGACCGAGCAGGGAGACGAACTCTCCGCTGGAGATCTGCAGATCGAATCCTTCCAGGACGGTGTGCAGGCCTCCCTTGGCATGCGCGTCCGGGTAGTGTTTGGCAACCTGTCGGGCGTCGATCTTCCATTCCGGGCCGCTGCCATTTCTGGAGGCGGCTCGCCGGGTATGGCCGAGCACCTGTGGACTCATCGAAATCGGCTTCCCTCGCGCGTAGGAGGCGCCGGGCCTGGTACGGCCCGGCGCTTGACGCTGCTACTTCTGGACCAGCGGGCTGTTGAGAATTCCGGAGTTCTGCTCGGCAGTGATGATCGTCTTGTTCGTGGTCTGCGAATCCAGAAGATCGGCGGTCTTCGCATACGGGTTGTAGGCGTTGGTCGCCATGTCCTCGATCTTGACGCTGCGCCAGGTCGGGGTGACCTCGCCGACCTGCTCGACCAGGTCCCACCACAGGTTCAGGCTCGCCTTGTCCAGCAGCGCGTTGGGCGCGTAGTGCCAGTTGGTGGTCTGCTCGACCGGGTATCCGGTGGTCTTGCCGGCGATCTCCGCCGACTCCTTCGGATGCTCGTTGGCCCAGTTCGCGGTCTTCGCGATGATGCCCACGAACTCCCGGGCCGCCTGCGGATGCGCCTTCAGCCACTTGTTGCTCGCCTTGAACGGCGCCTGGCCGCCCAGCTCACCCCAGTCGTCGAAGGACGTCGCGATCTGCGTGAACTTGCTCTTCTGAGTGAGCAGCACGCCCACCAGCGGCGGGTGGAAGACCCCGAGGTCGATGTCGCCCCGCTCCAGCGCCGGTGCGACCAGCTCGGCCTTGAGCTCGACGAACTGGACCTTGCTCAGGTCCACCCCGTTACTCTTGAGCAGCCGCTTGATGACCAGATCCGTGCAGCTGTTGACGCCCGACACACCGATCTTGCCGCCCTCGATCGCCTTGAGGTTCTTCAGCGTGATGGGCGAGCCGGCCTTCACGAAGTAGGCCATGTGCGGCTCGTTGGGCAGGTCGAGCATGCTCGAGGCGATGACCGTGAAACCCTTGACGCCCTTCGAGTAGGCCGTGATGTTGTCGCTCTGCATACCGGTGGCGATGTCCACCTTGCCCTGGTCCAGCAGCTGCGTGGCGGGCACCGTCGTCGCCGGGCCGACGTACTCCGGACGGACCCCGGCGTTCTTCCAGTAGCCGAGCTCGTCCGCGATCCGGACCAGCGATAGCGCTGTCGGTGAGTTGGCGAACCGGAAGGCGACGTAGCCCTTGTCGGCGGCCTTGCCGCAGCCGGACAGCAGTGCCGACGCCGCGGCCAGCGCGGCCGCAGCCGCGATCACCCTCGACAGCCTTCCGGCACGGCGTTTCCTAGCGACGGGGCTTCTGACTGCCCCGTATCCCCTACTGCCGCTCATGGGCGGTTCCTCTCGCGCAGCCGCGCACGACGGTCGTCCGTGCGCGGAAAGTGGGGCCGAAGGTCGTATCCGGGCAGTGGCCACCGCCGCCCGGGACTCGGATGTGATCGGGTTCGGTGCTGTTCCGTCTCGCTGCGCGTGATCCGCGCCTTCGCGGCCCGCCACGGCCAGGACGATCACGCCGGAAGCACTCGGCATCTGCTGCCCTGTGCCGGCCCGCCCTTTGTGTTCAAGCTGGCCAATGCCAAGTCTCAAGCGCCGGACGGCAGCTATCAACGCCACCGCGCTTCACGAATCCCGTAGCTGAACTTCAGGGAGTGGCGAGGTGGTCCGCTCGTGGTCGTCGGCCGTGTGCATGGACGACTTCTGAGACAGACGGTTTCTGAGACAGTGGCCACCACTACACTCGTCCGGTCCGACTGAGAACTCCGCGCCGGTCGGGATCGGGCTCGGCCGGCTGGCCGATATCGCGACGGTGATCGGCGGGGCGGAGGCTCCGCGACATGGATGTGGCCGCACAGACCGGCGTCGGCGGCGTCGCGGCAACCTTGGAGCAATCCAAATCCACAATGAACAGCCGAAAGAGAGCTACCCGCTGATCATGCGGTATGCCAGGTACGGGAAGGGCGGTCATCTACGCGGGTAGCGACATCATGGTGATTTTCGTATCGTGCACGCATGCATGACCAGTCGCCGCCGCCGCACGATTACCGGTGGTGGCGGTGGGCCCCGCCCCTCGGACTGCTCGCCGCCGCAATGCTCCTCTGCGGCGTCGGAGCGTTCTGGACGGCCGACGAAGACTACGACGGCGTGACAAGCATGCTCAACCCCGTCTTCCTCGGCACCTGTTGCGGCGCAGTCGTGCTGGTCATCGCGGCCCCGGTGGTGTGGTGGACGACCCGTAACTCCGATAGGCAGCGCTGAGGGCGTCAACATCCACCGCCTGGTTCAGACCGCCATCCGCGCTGGGCATCGCGACTCGGGCGCCTGCGCGGCCGCGGTGGCCGCGCTGCTGGCCGCCATACCGCCAGGCAGCAGCCCGGAGTCGGATGTACACACCTGGCCGGACTGGGCGCGCATCGCCCCGCACATCGAGGCGATCGCCGCCCGGCTGCGCGGCTCCGACGCTCCCGCCGTCGATCCGGAGCTGACCATCCGGGCCAGCCGGCTGCTCGGCATCTGCGGCTTCTACCGGCGCGGCCAGGTCCGGTACGGCACCCGTGGTACTCAGAGGTCCGCTACGTTTGTCGGTCAAGGTTTGCCGGCGAAGTGGGAGACGGTGACGATGACATCGTTCGACGATCACGAGCGGTTGCGGTGGGCGGGACGCGCGGCGGCGTATCAGCGCAGTTTCGCAGCGCTGTGTGCCTATCCCTCGGAGGCCTTGCTGGATGCGGCGGGCGTCGAGGCCGGCCATCGGATGCTGGATGCTGGCACCGGCCCCGGAACCCTCGCCGCTCTGGCATGCGCACGTGGCGCTGCCGTCGTGGCTGTCGACGCGGAGCCGAGCATGGTGGACCTGGCACGCCTGCGGGTTCCCGAAGCCGAAGTCCGCCAAGCGACGCTGCCGAACCTGCCGTTCGCCGACGGGTGCTTCGACGCAGCCGTGGCTAACTTTGTGATCAACCATGTCGGTGACCCTGCGGCCGCGGTTGTTGAACTTCGCCGCGTCGTGCGCCCCGGCGGACGGATCGCCGTGACAGTCTGGCCCTACCCCCAGCCACCCCTGCAACGACTCTGGGGCGAGATCTTCAATGCCTCCGGCGCCTCACGCCCTGGCGCTATGCCCAGACTGGACGCCGACAAGGACTTTCCCCGCACTCCTGAGGGTCTCTCGGCGCTGCTGGCTGACGTCGGACTTTCCGATGTGCATTGCTACACAATCACCTGGACGCATCACACTGATCCAGAGGACTGGTGGAGCGGACCGGCCAACGGCATCGGCGCCCCGGGTCTGCTGATGGAACACCAGCCACCGACCATGATCACCCGCATTCGGCATGAATATGACAGGCTCACCGCCGCCTACCGCAGCGATGACGGGCTGCTCGCGTTGCCGACCGCCGCCCTGCTGGCATCCGCTGCCGTGTGCTGACGGCTTGCGCTCATGCAGATGCAGTCATTGTCTTGAGAGTGGGGTGCGGACTGTGCGGGCGGCGGTCACGTCGTGCTGCCAGGCGTCGCCCCCGGGCGACCTGTGCCGTTCCGCCGGGACTCCGGCCACCAGTTGTCTAGCTTCCTAACATGCTAGCCTCTGATGATGGGCGCGGAGGTCAAACAGTTCAACGTCTACCTGCCGGTGGATCTCATCAAAGAGGTCAAGCACCACGCCGTCGAAACCGAAATGTCGCTGTCGGCGCTTGTGGCGGAGGCGCTGGAAAGCTACCTGGCCGCCCACCGATCCGCATCAGCCGAGAAGGAGACCTGATGACGACCGATGGCATCGAGGGTGTGTATCTCGAAACCCACAACTGGGGTAAGACGGCCAAGTTCCTCCAGGCGCTCGGGTTCAACGTCGAGTTCACCTCCGACCACGGCTCCGGCCTTCTCCGCAACGGCTCCGGGCCATACGTGATTCTCAACGAGATTCCCGAGGATGAGCAGCCGCAGACCCAGGTGGTGTTGAAGGTTCCCGACGCCGAGAAGTTCCCGGCGGACACGACCCTCGACGTGGTGACCCCGTTCGAGGAGACGCACTACGGCACCCGGCGGATGATCGTCCGGGACCCCGACGGCCGGATCTGGAGTCTGGAGGCGCCGGCCGGAAAGTGAGGCCGGGACTGCCGCATCGCGACGTCTGTGATTCACCTCCGGCGCGCTAAATGGTAGCAAGCTAGAATGCTAGCATCGAGCGAAATGGGCGCCCACGACCGCGCACGAAGGGGCCAGAAGGATGAAACGCCAATGGTGGACGCTCGTGGTCGTCTGCGCCGCGACGTTCATGCTGCTGCTGGACGTCACGATCGTGGTCGTCGCGCTGCCGGACGTGCAGCACGCGCTCGGCGCGACCTTCAGCGGCCTGCAGTGGACCACGGACGCGTACGCGTTGAGCCTCGCCGCGCTCCTGCTGACCGCAGGCTCGCTGGCCGACCAGTATGGACGCCGCCGGCTCTTCCTGATCGGCATGGTGATCTTCACGCTTGCCTCGCTGCTCTGCGGCGTCGCGCGGAGTCAGGAGATGCTCATCGGCTCCCGCGCCGTGCAGGGCGTCGGCGGGGCGATCCTGTTCACCACCTCGCTGGCACTGCTGGCCAGCACGTTCCGCGGACGCGACCGGGGCACCGCGTTCGGCATCTGGGGGGCGGTCGCCGGCGTCGCCACGGCGCTCGGCCCGATCCTCGGCGGCGTGATCACCAGTGGGATCAGCTGGCGCGGCATCTTCCTGGTGAACCTGCCGATCGGCATCGCAGCGGTGGTGCTGGCCGCGAGGCTGGTCGAGGAGTCCAAGGCGCCGCGCGCCTCCCGGATCGACGGTCTCGGCGTCGTCACGCTCACGATCGGGCTGTTCAGCCTGGTGTACGCGTTGGTCCGGGCCAGCGAGCGCGGCTGGGGCGAGCACGGCGTGCTGCTCTGCTTCGTGCTGGCCGCCGTGTTCCTGGTCGCCTTCGTCGTGGTCGAGTTTCGGGTCGCGGAGCCCATGTTCGACCTGTCGCTGCTGCGCACACCGACGTTCCTGGGCGGCTCGATCGCGGCGTTCGCGATGAACGCCTCGCTCTTCGCGATGTTCCTCTACATCGTGCTGTACCTGCAGGACGACCTCGGCTTCAGCCCGCTGCAGACCGGCGCCCGGCTGCTGGTCAGCTCGGCCGCCACCCTGGTTGCCGCGATGGCGGCCGGCCGGCTGCTCAGCCAGGTGCCCACCAGGTGGCTGATCGGACCCGGCCTGGTCCTGGTCGGTGCGGGCCTGGTGCTCATGCGGGGCGTGTCGGCCGATTCGTCCTGGACCCACCTGATCCCCGGGTTCATCGTGTCCGGCATCGGCGCCGGCATGGTCAACCCGCCGCTCGCCTCGACCGCGATCGGCGTGGTCCCGGTGTGGAAGGCGGGCATGGCCTCCGGCGTCAACCAGACCTTCCGCCAGGTCGGCATCGCGGTCGGCATCGCCCTGTACGGCTCGCTGTTCAGTTCGGCGTTGGTCTCGGCGTTGCGCGACCACAGCTCGACGCTGCCCGGCGTCGAGCTCGACCGGACGGCCGATGCGGTGCGGATGGGCTCGGCCGGCCAGGCGATCGCGAGCGCCCCGGCCGGCCTGCGCGGCCAGTTGGCCGCCGCCCTGCACGAGAGCTTCGCCTCCGCGCTCAACGAGATCCTGCTCGCCAGCGGCCTGGTCGCCCTGGCCGGCGGGGTGCTCGCCGGCCTGCTGATCCGGCAGAAGGACTTCGTCGTTGCGCAACAGGCACCCGACCCGGCGGCCTCCGGGTCACCGGCTCCCAGCCGCTGACCGGCGGGGACGGCCAGCCCCGTCCCCGCGGCAGAGGCGCCCGCGCGGGCCGGTCCGGGCGGCCGCCCCCGACGCCGAGGGCGGCCGCGTGCGGTCACAGCCGCAGACCGGTGCCGTGCACGCCGTACTCGTCGATGAGGGCCAGTTCCGGCTCGGTCAGCGGCGGGAAGCTCAGCGCCTGGATGTTGTGCTCCAGCTGCCAGGTCGAACTGGCGCCGACAAGCGCCGAGGTCACCTGCGGCTGGCGCAGCACCCATTGCAGCGCCAGCTGGGCCAGCGACTGGCCGCGTTCGGCGGCGATGCGGTTGAGCGCCGCGGCCCGCTGCCGGTAGGTGTCGTCGATGACGTCGGGCGACAGGAACGGGCTGTCCTGGGCCCGCGCACCGTCCGGGATGCCGTCGAGGTACTTGGCCGTGAGCAGGCCCTGGGCCAGCGGCGAGTAGACGACGAGGCCGAAGCCGTCCTCGGCGGAGAGCTTGAGCAGGCCGTTCAGTTCCGGGCGGCGGTCGAAGATGGAGTACCGCGGCTGGTGCACGAGCAGCGGCACGCCCGCCTGGCGCAACAGCACGGCCGCCTCGTGCGCCCGCTCGGGCGCGTAGTTGGAGATTCCGACGTACAGCGCCTTGCCCTGCTGGACCGCGCTGACGAGCGCGCCGACGGTCTCCTCCAGCGGCGTGGTCAGGTCGGGGCTGTGGCTGTAGAAGATGTCGACGTGGTCGGTGCCGAGGTCGCGCAGGCTGTGCTCGAGCGAGGTGAGCAGCGACTTGCGGGAGCCGCCCTTGGAGTAGGGGCCGGGCCCGATCGGGTTGCCCGCCTTCGTCGTCAGGATCAGCTCGTCGCGGTACGGCGCCAGGTCCGCGCGCAGGAGGCGGCCGAAGACCTGCTGGGCGGCGCGGTGCGGCGGGCCGTACCGGTCGGCGTTGTCGAAATGGGTGATGCCGAGGTCGAAGGCGCGCAGCAGGATCTCGCGCTGGGTCGCGTAGGAGCGGTCGGTGCCGAACTTCTGCCACAGGCCGAAGGAGATCGCCGGCAGGTCGAGGCCGGAGTTGCCGGCCCGGCGGTACTCCAGCCGCTCGTAGCGGTCCTCGGCCGCGCTGTAGGTCATCGCTGCGGCTCCTCACCGCGACGCAGGGTGACCGGCTGCGACGACGGGGTGTCGTGGCCGGTGTCGCGCTCCAGGTGCGTCGTGTCGGTCATACGGATCTCCTCAGAACAGTCCGGTGGTGGGTGGGTCTTCGCCGGTCAGGTGGAACGCGCCCGTCACGGCCGCCTTCCACTGCCTGGGATTGTGGTTCGCGGCGGTGCGGGCGTTGCGCCAGTGCCGGTCGAAGCCCAGGTCACGGTCGGTGATCGAGCCTCCCCCGACGTCGAAGAGCAGCTCGGTGGCTCGCAGCGCCGACTCGATGGCGATCACCGCGGTCTGCGCGACGGTGACCGCGGCCTCCGCGGCGGCGGCCCGCGCGGGCGCGCCGGTCAGGCCGCGCACGGCCTGCAACGCCTCGCCCGCGAGCAGCACGACCGACCGGGCCGCATGGGCGCGGGCGGCGATCTCGCCGACGGTGTGCCGCACGTACGGATCCTCGGTGCTGCGGGCCGCGGTGCTGTGCTTGATCGGCCGGGCCTTCTCCCGGACGAACCAGACCGCGTCGTCCAGCGCCGCGGCGGCGATGCCGGCCTGGATCGCGGCCAGGTACAGCTGCGCGAACGAGCCGGGCCACGGGGTGTCGCGCCGGGCCTCGTCCCAGGCGACGACCTCGTCGGCCGACAACCGCACGTTGACCAGCCGCGTGGTGCCGCTGGCGGTCAGCCGCTGCCCGACGGCGTCGAAGTCGTCGAGGCGCTGCACCCCCTCGCGGTCCACCGGCACGGTGAAGCTCAGCACGGTCCCGTCCTCGGCCGTGGCCGTGGCACTGAACCACGACGCGTACAGCCCCCCGGTGGAGTAGTACTTCTCGCCGTTGACGACGTAGCCGTCGCCGTCGCGGCGGATGGTGGTGTGCACCACCCCGCTGGGGCCACCGGAGCGTTCGTTGGCGGTGCCGGAGAACAGGTCCCCGTTGTGCAGCCGGCGTAGCAGCGCCGAGCGGTTGGGCAGGTCGCGGCGGCTCGCCACCTGGTTGGCGGTGAGAAAGCTGCTGCGTAGTGCCTGGGCCACGTTGGAGTCGGCCCGGGCGATGGCGATGATCAGGTCGGCGACGTCACGCACCGAGCCGTCGGCGCCGCCGTCATCGGCCGGGATGCCGATCAGGGTGATGCGCGCCTCGGTGAGCGCCCGGACGTCATCGAAGGCGTACACCCGCTCCCGCTCGCGCTGCGCGGCGCCGGACTGCAGGCGGCGCAGGATGGGCTCGGCGGCGGCGCGGATGCTCGCGACGGTGTGCCGCCGCGCGCTACGGCCGGCGTGGATGAGATTGGCCGTCACGACGCCACCGCCACGCTCTCGCGCAGGCCCAGCGCGGCCCGCAGGGTCGCCGGTCGCGGCGCGCCGGCGTCCACCAGCTGCGGCACCAGGTTACGCAGCACGGCGAGGGCCGGCCCGGTGCCGCCGCCGGGCACGAGTTCGAGCCCGTCGAGGCGGTGCTCGGCCGCCCAGGCGAGCAGGGGTGCCGCGCCGGGCGGATCTCCGGGTGCGACCGCGACCCGGCCGAGCAGCGCGACGTCCCGGCGGACCCGTCCGGCGCGCTGCAGGGCCTCCGCGAGGGCCGCGTCGGCGCCGGGCGCCGCCGCCGCGTCGACCACGACGACGTCGGCGGACTCGGCGACCGCGGCCGCGTCCAGGGCGTCGAGGTCGGCGACGACGACCGGGCGGCCCTGCACCGACGAGGGGCCGTCCAGCGGCCCGGCGACGCGGTAGAAGACGCCCTCGTGGTCGATCGGGGCGATGAGCGTGTCGTCGACGACGACACCGCCGTCCTGGTCGCCCACGAGGGCGGTGCGCGGGAACGACTCCCACAGCCGGGTCAGCACCCGGGCGTACTCCGCCCAGCGCCGGGCGGGGCCGGCGGCGCCGGGGTCGGGCGCGGTCGCCTCGCTCACCTCGTCGCCGTCGCCGGCCAGCAGGGCGACGCCGGCCCGCCCGCCGGTGGCCCGGTCGAGCGAGAGCACCCGCCGGGCGGCGTTGTAGGGCGCGTTGTGGGTGGTCGGCAGCTCGGCGACGTAGCCGACACCGCCGTGCACGCCGGCGAGGTACGCGGCGACGACGGTCGGATCGAGCGCCCGGCCCGCGGCCGTGCCGTCGGCGATCCGGATCGCCGCGACGCCGGCGGCCTCGGCGGCCTCGGCGACGGTGACGGCGTCGCGCAGCGCCACCGCCCGCGGGCCGACGCTGATGGTCAACAGGACGGGGATGCTCATGAGGGGACCACTTCCAGGTGTCGGCCGGAGGGGACCGGGGGCAGGCCCAGCCCGAGATGCCCGCGCAGCGTCGTGCCGTCGTACTCGGTGCGGAACAGCCCGCGGCGCTGCAGCTCTGGTATCACGTGATCGGCGAAGTCGTCGAAGCCGGAGGGCAGCACGTCGGGCATCACGTTGAAGCCGTCGGCGGCGCCGGCGTGGAACCACCGTTCGATGTCGTCGGCGATCTGCTCGGGCGTGCCCGTGACGATGCGGTGCCCGCCCCCGCCGGAGAGCTTCTTGAGCAGCTGCCCGAGGGTCGGCCGCTCGGCGTCGATGATCGCCTTGACGACGCGGTAGAAGCTCTGCGAACCGCCGGCCTCGTCGGGGTCGACGAGCAGCTCGGCCGGGATCGGGTCGTCGTCGCGCAGGCCGTCGAGGGAGATCCCGAGCTGGCCGGCGAGCCGGCCGCGGGCGTAGGCGTCCGGCAGGATCTCGTCGAGCAGCTCGCGGCGGGCCCTGGCCTCGGCCTCGGTGGCGCCGACGACGGTCGACAGGCCGGGCAGGACCACGATCTCCTCGGGTCGCCGGCCGAACCGGGCGGCGCCGGCGCGGATCTCGGCGCGGAACGCGCGGGCGTGGCCGAGGTCCTGGTCGGCGGAGAAGATGACCTCGCCGACCCGCGAGGCGAGCCGGCGGCCGGCGCTGGAGCCGCCGGCCTGCACCACGACCGGGCGGACCTGGGGCGAGACCAGGTCGGTCCGCTGCGCCCAGGCGGCGACGACCTGCTCGGTGAACACGGCGGCCCGGCGGTACCGCAGCGCGTGCTCCGGTTCGCCGGGCCGGCCGAAGTTGCGGGCCGCGATGGGCCCGGCGGTCGTCACGACGTTCCAGCCGAAGCGGCCGCCGCTGACGTAGTCGAGGTCGCCGAGCCGGCGGGCCAGCTCCACCGGGTCGTTGTACGACGAGGAGAGCGTCCCGATGAGCCCGATGTGTTCGGTCTGGGCGGCGATACGCGCCAGGACGGTGGTCGGCTCCAGGCTGTTGCCGGGCCGGTGCCGCACGGACGGATCCAGGGCGGGGCCGTCGGCCAGGAACACCGCGTCGAGCTTGGCCCGCTCGGCCTTGCGCGCGATCGACGTGTAGTGCTCGATGGTGTAAGCGGCGGTGGCGTCGGTGCCGGGGAAGCGCCACGAGCCGCCGAAGACGCCGGCGTTGAGGATGTTGACGTTGATGTGCAGCTGACGCGGCATGTCGCGCTCCTCACTGTGCGCCGGCGCGGGCGAGCCCCGCGCCGGGAATCGCGGCCAGCAGTGCTCGGGTGTAGTCGTGCCGCGGCGCCCGGAACACCCGCTCGACGGGGCCGGTCTCGACCACGACGCCGCCGCGCACGACGGTGCCGTCATCGGCGGTCAAGCGCACGACGCTGACCGGCTCGCCGGTCGCGACCAGGACAGCGGCCGGCCGGTGGCGGTGTCGGTTGGTGGTCATCACAGTGGCCCAATCTTGTTGTGTCGTCGGGACCTCCGGGCAGGTAATCATAGTAAATCCATAGAGTTGATATTCTATTTAACCTATAGAGTTAATATAGTATCACGGTTCGTGGCACCGGCCGGCGAAGGGACATCCGATGACAGCAGACCCTGAGGAGCACCCGTTCGTGCGGACGGTGCGCGAGCACGCCGAGCGGGTCCTGCGTCCGGCCGCGCTGCGCACCGACCGCGAGGGCGTCTCCGCCGAGCAGATCGGCGAGCTGCGCACGGTCGGGCTGCTCAACCACCTCGCCCCGGCCCCGTACGGCGGCCGCGGACTGGACCGCGACGCCGACCGCCGCATCCACGAACTGCTGGCGGGGGCGTGCTTCAACACCTGGCTGGTGTGGGCCCAGCACGCCTCCCTGACCGGGCGGCTGGCAGAGTCAGCCGCGGCCGACCGGCCACTGCCGGATCTCGCCCGCCGGGCGCTCACCGGCGAGGTGCTGCTCGGGGCCGGCATCAGCGACGTGCGCAGCTTCCCGCGGCGATACATCGCCGCCACCCGCACCGCCGGTGGGTGGCTGTTCAACGGCACCATCTCATGGGTCAGCGGCTGGGGGCTCAGCCCGGCACTCGCGGTCGCCGCCGTCGAGCCGGCGAGCGAGACCGTCGTGACCGCGCTCGTCGAGGTCGGCGAGCGCACCCGCCCGGCCGCCCCGCTGCACCTTGCCGCCGTGGCCGGCAGCCGGACCGAGCGCATCGTCCTCGACGACGTCTTCGTCCCGGCCGAGCACGTGCTGTCGCAGCGGACGCTGGAGCGGACACGCTTCGAGGACCTCGCGTTGGCCAGCGACGCGCGCGGCCACCACTTCGGGCTGGCGGAGACGGTCCTGCGGGAGCTGCGGGAGACTCCCGATCCGTCGGTACGGGCGGTCGCCGAGACCTGGCGCCCGCGCGTGTCCCGGATCCGCCGGACCGCCTACGCGCTCGCCGACGAGGCGGCCGAAGCCGGCGGCGGCACCCACCGGCTCGCGGAGCGGCTGGCCACGAAGGTCGCCAGCGGCGAGGCGCTGGCCACCTTGACGCGCGCGCTCGTCATCGCCCGCGCCGGCCGGGGCCTCGCCGGCGACGACACCGCGCAGTTGCACGCACGCTCCGCCCTGTTCGTCCTCGTCCAAGGTCAGAGCGCCGACGTGCGCCAGGCCCACCTCGCCCACCTCGCCGACAGACAGGAAAGCCGATGAGCCTCGAATTCCTCTGGTACATCCCAAATCAGGTCACGCCCGGCCACCGCGGCGAGCCGGTCACCGCCGGCCACAACAGTCTCGACACTCTCACCGCCCACGCCCGGGCCTTGGAGGAGCACGGCTGGCGGGGCGCGCTGCTCGGCGCCGGCTGGGGCCGGCCCGACACCTTCACCGTCGCCACCGCCCTGGCCGCCCGGACCACCACGTTCGAGCCACTCATCGCCGTGCGCCCCGGCTACTGGCGACCCGCGAACTTCGCCGCCGCGGCCGCGACCCTGGACCACCTCACCGGGGGCCGCGTGCGGGTCAACATCGTCTCGGGCAAGGACGACCTCGGCGCCTACGGCGACGCCGAGGGCGACCAGGCCCACCGCTACGCCCGGACCAGGGAGTTCCTCCAGCTCGTACGCCGGCTGTGGACCGAGGAGCACGTCTCCTACACCGGCGAGCACTTCTCGGTGACCGGCTCCACGGTGGCACCGCGCATCGAGCCCCGCGACGGCCGGCGCCACCCCAAGCTGTACTTCGGCGGCGCGTCACCGGCCGCCGAGCGGGTCGCCGCGACCGAGGCCGACGTCCAGCTGTTCTGGGGCGAACCGCTGGACGGCGTGCGCGAACGGATCGAACGGCTCACGGCCCTCGGTGCCGAACTCGGCCGCGCGCACGCCCCGCTCGAGTTCGGCCTGCGCATCACCACGCTCGTGCGCGACACCACCGAGGAGGCGTGGGCCGACGCCGAAGCCAAGGTCGCCGAGATGGCCAGGGCGCAGGGAACCACCCCGCAGAACCCGCACCGGCAGACCGCCGTCGGCCAGCAGCGCCTGCTCGACCTCGCCGCCCGTGGCGAGGTCCTCGACGACAACCTCTACACCACCCCCGGCCGGTTCGGCGGCGGTGGCGCGGCCACCACGTGGCTGGTCGGCTCGGCGCAGGACGTGGCGCGGTCGCTGCGCAGGTACGCCGAGCTGGGCATCACCCACTTCGTGCTGTCGGACACGCCGTACCTGCGCGAAATCCGGCGGCAGGGCGAGCAGCTACTGCCGTTGCTGCGCGCGTGAGCCGGTCGCGGCGGTGATCCCGTGGATCCGGCTCACGCCGTGTACATGTCCCGGTGCTGGGCGACGAACTCCTCGACGGATTCGGCGGGCTCGCCGGTGACCTCCTGCACCGTGCTGGTCATGCGGTCGTACCGGTTGTCGCGGTGGAGCCGGGCCATGGTGGTGACGTGCTCCTCGACGTGCGCCCCGAGTCCGGCGTGCTCGACCACCTCCTCGGCCCACGTCTGCGGCGGGACGTCGACATAGGTCACCGGCCGGCCGAGCGCGCGGGAGTACTGCGCGGCGACGCCGTTCATGTCCTGCGACCGGGGACCGGTCAGCTCGAGCACCCGGCCGACGTACGGCTCCGGATCGGTGAGGATCGCCGCGACGACCCGGGCGACGTCGACGGAGGCGATCGGCGACGTGCGTCCTTTCCCGAACGGGAGCCGGATGGTGCCGTCGTCGGCGACGGAGCGTGCGGCCAGCGTGGTGAACAGCGGGGACTCCAGGAAGATCGTCGGGCGCAGGTACACGACCGGCAGCCCCGACCAGCCGAGGATCTGCTCCGCGAGCCAGTGCAGCCGCTGATGATGCGACTCGGTCGTGCTGAGCACGTCCATCTGGGACACGGTCATCTGCGAGATGGAGACGAGCGCCTCGAGGTCGCCCTCGGCGCGGGCCACCGTCGCGACGGTGGCGGCGGCCTCGAGGTAGGAGGGCGCCACGCTCATGCTGAAGTACATCCTGCGAACCCCGTCGAGGGCCGCCGCGACGTCCGTGGGCCGGGTGAGGTCGCCGGCGACGACCTCGGCGCCGAGCGAGCGCAGGGCGTCGGCGCGCTCGTCGTCGTGGTGCACCATCGCGCGCACGGCCACGCCGCGCCGGCGCAGCATCGCCACGACCTGACGGCCCACGCCGCCGACTCCCCCGCCGGCCCCCGTCACCAGCACGGGCTCGGTCTCGGCCATCATGTGCCTCCCCGGTCGTCGCTCCGCGCCGCCGGTCCGCGCCGACGCCGGGGCGAGGACTACCCCGAACGCCGGGGTCTACCCGAAACGGCGCCGCCCGCCGCGAAGGTTCGACCCGCGCACCCTCCAGCGCGCAGACCCGGCCGTGCTGACCCTGCCGGCCACCGCGTGCCAGACGGGGTCAGCACGGCCTTCGCCGAGACGCCGGCACCGGCGGCCGGGTGGACGGCGCTGCCGTCGGCGTAGGCCTTGAACGCCATCGCGGCCAAGTCCCCCGCATGGCACGGCCCGGCCTGGGTAACGGCACGCGGCGTGCATCGGTTCCTGGGTCGGTTCGTGGGGCAGTGCGCCGCGCTCGTCGGGCCGGCGGTAGTCGCGGTGCGGCACCGGCGGTACGACCGGCTCTGGCTGGGCCCGGCCGCGGCGCTGCTCATCGCCGGCCTCGCCGTCGCGGCGCGGACCGGGCCGGGATCGGCGTTCGTGGCCCGCTGGGGCGTCACGCACCCGGGTGACCCGCTGCTCGCCACGGTGTGGCGCCTGCCGCTGTCCATGTTCGCCCCGGCCGCGCTGCTGCCGTTCTGGTTCGCGGTGCTGCAGGTGCTCATCGTGTACTGCGTGACGCAGGCCGCCGCCGGCACCCCGCGCACGATCGGCGTCGCGTTCGCCGGGCACGCCCTCGCCACGCTGTCGGCGCCGGCCTGGATGCTGGCCGGGCCGCCGGTCGGCGTCGGACACGCCCTCGCCCACTACGCCGACGCGGGCCCGTCGGCGTCGATCGTGGCGCTCCTGGCGTACCTCGCGGTCACCCGCCGCGTCGCCTGGGCCGCCGCCGCCCTGATCGCCTACCACGCCATCGAGGTCGCCCTGGTCCGCGGGCTGCCGCCACGCGAGCACCTGGTCGGCACTCTCGTCGGCGCCTGCGCAGCCGTGGCCGCTGGACCGGCGACCGCCGGGGCGGCCGCCCGGCTCCGCGAGGTCACCCGCCGGGCAGGGCGGCGATGCCGCGTGGTCACACGTCGCGGCGGCGCAGGGCGACCAGCACGAGGGCCACGGCGGCCACCGGCCAGGCCGCGTGCACGATGAACGAGTGGCCCGCAGTGGGACAGCGCCCTGCTCGCACACCGCCTACGGTGAGCCCATGACGACGCTCGACCCCACCGAGTTGGTCCGCCGCGGCTACGACGCGCTCTCACACCAGTACCGTCGCGACGACGACGAGCCCGCCGCGTACAGCGCCTGGCTCGCCGCTCTGCACGAGCGGCTCCCGGCCGCTGCCCGCGTGCTGGACCTGGGCTGCGGCTGCGGCGTTCCGGTCGCGCGGAACCTGGCCGAGCGCGGCCACGACGTCACCGGCGTCGACCTGAGCGACGTGCAGATCGAACGGGCTCGCCGCCTCGTCCCGCGGGCCACGTTCCTGCGCGCCGACGCCACCACAGTCGCCTTCCCGGAACGGTCCTTCGACGCGGTAGTGTGCCTCTACGCGCTCATCCACATGCCGCTGGACGCGCAGCAGCCGCTGATCGCCCGGATCGCCACCTGGCTGCGCCCGGGCGGCATCCTGCTGGCCACCACGGCCGTCCACGAGTGGACGGGCACCGACGAGGGCTGGCTCGGCGGCCCGGCGCCGATGTGGTGGAGCCAGGCGGACGCGGCCACGTACCGCGGCTGGATCACCGGCGCCGGCCTGGACATCGACGAGGACGTCTTCGTGCCCGAGGGCGACAGCGGCCACCAGCTCTTCCGGGCCAACCGGCCCCGCTAAAAGTGGCTGGTGTTGAACGGTGGCCTGATCAGCGGGTCCGATCTGCCACCGTTGTCGTTTGGCCGTGCCAGGTTGGTGGCGGTGGCGAGGGGGCGGCGCATGAGGTGGGCGAGTCTGCGTTCGACTCTGGGGTGGGTGGCGCGGTAGTCGGCCTGCCAGGAGGGGTCCGTGCTGGCGGGTACGGGCGGTGGTGAGGTGTTTCGATGTCACTTCCTTCTTAACGACACCTCAACGACAATCGTCTTCCTGATCCCCACCTGACACATCTTGTGTGCCTTTTCCACATCGTTCACCACGACGGTCTTCAGCCAACGCAGCATGTGGTGGTTTGAAGCCTCCCCCGAGTGGGCGACTCCGAAGGGCCAAAATCCTTCATCTCCCGCACAGCATCAACTCCAGAGCTCCAGCGCTCGCCTACAAACGCAACTCCTTCACTGTTCAGGGCACAAGCTAAAGATACGGCCGGCGGTGTATCGCGGCCGTCTTTCGACCATGCCGCGCCCGGCCGGGCGGCATGTCCGCGCGCATTACATCACGTGCGACAACGGCGACCGCTGGACCGAGTACGAGTGCTGCGGCTGCGGCTGCTGAACACTCGAGACTCAAGGTAGTGTGCACCTGACTGGGTGTCGTGCTCTGCGGAAGAGAGCACGACACCCAGTCGGTCATGCTATCGAAAGACACATTGATCGGGGTGGCCAGCGTGAAGCTTTCGGTGCGGGTCGAGGGAATGGCCAAGGGGTACGGCAGTCGCCGGGTCATCGAGCATCTCGACCTGGAGCTCGGCGTCGGCGTGACCGGGCTCCTCGGCCCGAACGGCGCCGGCAAGACGACCTTGCTGCGCTGCCTGGCGACCGCGGCGACGGTCGACGCCGGCCGGCTCCGGATTCTCGACCACGACCCCGCGAACCGCGCTGACCTGCCCGGCATCCGCCGTCGGCTCGGATACCTGCCGCAGAACCCCGGGCTCTACGCGCATTTCACCGCCGAACAGATGCTCGACTACATGGCGATCCTCAAGGAGATGACGGACCGTACGGCGCGCCGGCAGGAGATCGACCGAGTGCTGACAGAGGTGGACCTGTCAGACCGCGCCCGGACGAAGATCCGAAAGCTGTCCGGCGGGATGCGGCAGCGCCTCGGTATCGCCCAGGCGCTGATCGGTGATCCACCGTTCATCATCCTCGACGAGCCGACCGTGGGGCTGGACCCGGAGCAGCGGATGCGATTCCGGGCACTGGTGTCGAACCTGGGTGAGCGGCGAATCGTACTGCTGTCGACCCATCAGACCGAAGACGTCGCGACGCTGTGCGAGCGGGTCGTCGTCCTTTGCGCCGGCACGGTCCGGTTCGACGGCACGCCGGAGGGTCTCGCGCGCGAAGCCGAAGGCATGGTCTGGTTGTCGGCGCAGCGCCCCGCATCGACCGAGATCTTCTGGCGCACGAGCGACGGTCGATACCGCGTGGTCGGGCCGCGGCCCGAGCATGCGGAGGACGCAAGCCCTTCGATCGAGGACGGCTACCTTCGTCTGCTCGGCAACACGGTTCGGAGTGGCGCGTGAGCGAGCGAAGCGTGTCGAAGCGCCGGAGTCTGCGCGCGCTGCTGATGTTCGAACTTCGCCTGCAGCTGCGGCATCCGATCTCCTGGGCGTTCGTGGCGATCGTCATCGGCTGGCGAGTGACGACCACGTGGCAGTGGATGCCGGACTGGTCGGTCGAGATGGCCGACACCGCGCTGACAGGTCTCGTCGTGGGTGCGGGCCTCATGCTGTCAGCGAACCTCGCGACACTGCGCGATCAGCGTGGTGATGCCGGCGAGCTGTTCGATCCGGTGCCCATCAGGGTCGACGCGCGCACCATTGCCACCCTTCTCGCCTGTGTCGTCGCCGGCACCGTCCTCGGCGTCGCTGTCATCGCGGCGCAGGTCGGCAGCATGCTCGTCAACAGCACGCCGGTCGGCCGATTCGACCTCGCGGAGCTCGCGAACGGGGTGCTGGTCACCATCCTCATGACGACCGTGGGAGTCGCAGCCGGACGGTGGACGCCGGGCCTCATCGCGGCACCGATCGTCATCCTCCTGTTCTTCTGGGCCGTCTTCCAGTTCGCCACGAGTTGGCTGCTCCCGGTGGTGCCGAGAGCCGACCTCGTCGTCGGCGCTCCTCGTCCCCCGGCGTGGCACGCGCTGTACGTCCTCGCGTTGATTCTCGTCTTCGGGGCGGCTGCCGTACTGCGCCATGGGCACGGCCCGTATCGCGTCGGCCTGGTTACGGTGGGCACCGCGCTGGCCGTGCTGACCGCCACGATGTCGCTCACGTCACCGGAGGCCGCGCTGATGCGCAAGGCGATCGACAGGTCGAAGACGCCCACCTCCATCATCGAGGGCGCCGATCACTGCGTGTCGTCCGGCGGCGTCACCTACTGCAGTTTTCCCAGCTATACGGGGTGGATCCCGCTGTGGGAGCAGGCGGTTGCACCAGTGGTCGCGGCATTGCCGAGCGAGGTTCGCACGACACTGCCGACCGTCCGGCAGCGCACCGCAACGGGCATGATCGATCCCCAGGTACTCGCGGACAACATCCTGCCCGGCACCACGTGGGGAAGGAACGGCGGCGAGGTCGCGTCACGTCGGTGGCTGGCCGCCCAGATGGCGGCCGCCGCGACAGGCCTGCCCCGCGAGGGTCAGTACTCCGGCGGCCGGGCCGGCTGTGATCTGCGGGGGCAGGCCCGCGCGATCGTGGTGCTCTGGCTCATCGGCCAGGTGGAGCGGCCGGTACTGCCGGGCCGGTCTTCGGTCTACGTCCGGGAGCGCGGCAATGGCGCCGAGCGCGCCCGCACGAATGTGCAGTCCGATTTCGGTGCGGTCGATTACGGTGCAGCCGAGTTGGCATACGCCGAGCGGTTGTTGACGACGGCCGATGCGGGAGACCGCATCCGAGCCGGCTGGCGGAAGCTGGTCGACCCGGCGACGAACGTCGACGAGGCCTTGCCGATACTCGGCCTAACGGCGGGATCCGCCGCATCGAAGGCCGAGGGCACGCCATGCACCTGATGCGACTGGGCCGTCTGTCGGTCGCGGCTGTGCCGCCCGTCATTCGCGCCGTCGACTGGACCCCGCTGGCCGCTGCATCCGTCACGACGATCGCACTCGCCCTGCTGACGACGCCGGGCCAGCCGATCCAGGTACAGAACTTGACGGTGACCGCCCGCATGTGCGGTGTGCTGCTCGGTGTGGCTGCGGGCTTCGCCGTCGTGGACACGGCCGACGAGATCAGTGCCGTCACGCCTGCACCCCGCTGGTTGCGACAGTCGATCCGCGCGCTCGGTGCGTTCGCCGTCGCCGCCGCCGTCTGGGCAGTTGCAGTGTCTGTCATGGTCGCCAGGGCGGTGACTGATGTCGATCTGGGGATCGGTGGCCTCATCGTCGAGGCCGCATTCTGGATCATCACCGGACTCTCCTGCGCCGCTTGCGCAGTCCGCTTTCAACCGGTCCGGATGGCTGCGGTCGCCGGTGCGGCTGTGACGCTCGGTCTGGCCGTGAGCACCGTGTTCGACCGGGAGCGCTTCTGGCCGCTACCGCAGGACGACCAGTGGCAGGCCGCACACGTCATCTGGGGCGTCGGGCTCGTGGTGGTCACGACCGTCCTGCTGCTGACGAACCGGGAGGTGCGCCGATGACGGGCGGCGGCACGGCACTTGAGTACGGCCGGATCTTCTGCTGCACGGCGATCGGGTTCGTCTTCGCGCAGTCCCTGTTCGACAAGATCCGCAGCCCGGAGCGGCGCGCCGCGTTCCGGAAGGCGGCCGGTTCACTCGCTCCTGGCATCGACGACCGCCTCTCCGCGCTAACCGTCGTCATCGGCGAGGCGCTCGTCGTCACGTTGCTGCTTCTGGGCCGGCCACCCGAGGCCATGGGCGGCGCGATGCTCCTGCTCACCATCTTCACCGCAGCCATCGTCCGAACAATCGTCCGCCGGAGGAAGGTCGCCTGCAACTGCTTCGGCCCCTCCGATACTCCCGTCGGAGGGCTCCACGTGGCCCGCAACATCGTGCTCGCCGCGATCACGGCCACCGGCCTCGGCCTGTGCCTGCTGGACGCGCCCGCCCCCGATCGTCCGCCAGCCACCACGGTGACCGTGGTGGCCATGGCGGCGACCGCCGCGCTCGTCGCGGAACCCGGGCGCTGACCTGCTGATACCAAGCGCTGCTGGTGCTGGTGTGGTTCCGCAAAACGAGGACACGTCCCCTACTCGGAGCCGGGTGCGGCGGCTCCCGGGCCACCGCGTACCGGGGTGTCGCCGAGGGGGATCGAAGCGCTGGCCGCGATGCCCGACTGGCCCCGGACAACCGGCCTGCAACGCGCTGCTGCGCGCCCGAACGCGCGCCCGGCGAACGCGGCTTCGCGCTGCTCGCCGGCCGTGAGCGCACCTACGCCACACCACCGCCAGCCCGCGCTGGCCTCGTCCTTACCCAGTTCGAATACCGGAACCTACCGAATCCTTGCTGAGATCACGTCACTGGAGGACCCATTGCGGGGAAAGCTCTCACGTGGGTTCGAAGGGGCCGCCGGAAAAGGGCCAGCACGGTTGGCACCTCGTCGCCGGCCTACCCTGCCTCATCGTCCGATGATGGTCGGCATCCCGGGTGGGTGGCGTATTGTCCCCGAACGGACTGTCCGGCACAGCGACGAATGGACTTGGGGCGTGTAGGTACGTGACCGCGATCTTGCTGCAGGTGGACGACCGTATCGTGACATTGGACTACGGCCAGTTCTGTCTCGTTGGCACTGCAGGGCAGTCCGGTGACTACATGGCCTATCTTGAGACTGCCATAGCAGGCGCAGGCATTGCCGGTGACGACTACGCCGTTGTGGTGTGTTCGCCGCACCAGAACAACTTTGAGATGCCGCTCCGTGTGGAGGTATGGGATGGTCCGCCGCCGAACGACCAGGCGGAATGGGACGAGGTTTTTCGCTGTGGTCTGGTAGTTGGCAACGAAGGTCTCTACTATCAGTCAACCATCGCCCAAGAGGTCGTTTTCGACGTGCCCGCCAGCACCTATTCTGTGTTGATCTGCGGTCGCGGCTTCGTCAACCGCGGATGGCCTGGGTCGGTCACTCCCGGCGACGTCTGGCGCGTACAAATGTGGCCTTCAAACGATAGGCCGATCCCAGCCAGGGTCAAGATTTGGCCGCCGCCCGTGCCACGCTACAGAGGTTGAATGGTCAGGGTTACGGCGGTTCGGGGTCGAGAGTCAGACCGGTGTGGGTGAGGAAACTGGTCAGCCGGTCGGGGCGGTACTGGAGACGCTTGAGCCGGCGCACCCGAACCAGATGCGCCACCCATCGACCACAGTCACGTTGACACGCCGCAGCGGCCCCGATCTAACCCTGACCATTCAACCTCTGGTAGCGCTTCGCGGCTGGGGCGGGTGCCGGTTTTCTGCCGCTGCGGCCTGCCGTTGAGTAGGTCAGGTGCAGTTGACGACCAGTCCGGTGAGCACGGTGCAGGTGAAGGTGATGGTGTCGTTGGCCGGGTTGGGGTCGTTGGGGGTGGTGAAGTGGAATTCGACGGTGTAGGTGCCTAGGGCGAGGACAGAGACGGTGCGTACGTAGGTGGGGTTGACTGATGCTCCGGCTGCGATGTTGGGGCCGGAGCAGGTTTCGTTGTCGGCGTTGCCGGTGCAGCCCACTCCGGTGTTGGTGATCAGGCCTGCCGGGGTGACGGTCCTGGTGACGGTACGCCCGGTGGCGGCGGCGGTGCCGATGTTGGTCAGGTTCCAGCGGAAGGTGATCTGCTGGGTGAGTGCGTTGTAGGTCGGGGTGCCCTTGGTCGCCCGGATGTCCGGGTAGAGGTTGGTGACGGTGATCGTGAAAGTGGTGGTGGCTTGCACGACGCCGCCGACCAGGACCTCCGCCGTGATCGTGTCCGAGGCGTGCACGGCGGTCGCGTTGAGGGTGAACGCCACGTCCTGGCCGCTGCCGGCCGCGGATGCGGCGACGGTCGCCTCGTATCCGGTGGTGCCGTAGGCGGCGCAGGTGCTGGTGGCTGTGGGTGTGCCGGCGCAGGCGCCGAGGGTGGTGTAGGTCGGCAGGTCAGCCGAGGTGATCCGGTAGGTGCGGGCCACATTGTCGACGTTGGTCGCTGTCAGCGTGACCGTGAAGGTGTCGCCCAGGTGTACGTCGGTGGTCGCCGGCGCCGCGGTGAGTGTGGTCGGGGAATTGACGGTGATGACCGGGCCGGTGCGGGGGCCGTCGGTGGTGTTGTCGGACTTGTAGAACTGGGCTTTGGGGGTGAATGTCGTCGAGGCGGTGCCAGCGTCGACGGTCAGGGTGACGGTGTAGCTGAAGGCCTGGCCGTTGGTGAGGTTGGGCAGTGCCAGTCGGTACAGTGCGCCGACTTCGGTGCAGGTGGGCCCGCCGCCGCAGGAGACGAGCGTGGTAAAGGATGTGAGGGTGCCGGGGCCGCCGGTGGAGGACAGGTCGATGCGGGCTCCGGAGTAGTTGCCGTTGGAGGTTCCGGAGATCGTGATCGTGGTGTCCGCTCCAGAGACCACGGTGGTGGGGCTGGCGCTGATGCTGAGGACGGGGTGGGCCGATGCGGGTGCGGCGATGGTGAGGACGGTGCCGATCGCGAGGGCGACCGAGGCGGCGAGTGTTCTGAAGCGCATGCTGATCTACCTCAATGTATAGACGGATGCACAAACACCGAAGTAGACCGTACGTGAATCCTCGATCACAAGTGGTAACGCGTAGCTGAAAGTGGCGGACTGACTACCCCTGCACGAATGCCAAAGGCCAGGCAGGCGTTGGCGGCGCATTAGCGACCGAGTTGGGACAGACGCCGGGTACTGAGGGCGGGACTCCAGGGCCGGCGTGCCAGGCGAACCGATCCGCGACTGCATGGACGCGTCCGGGGCGGGTAGCCCATCCTTTTGGAGTCTTCGAATCGAGGCTGGGGCCAGCTGGGGCCTCGGGTTGGACGTGCAGCCCGCGGGAGGGATCGACATGAGCGCGACGGCGACGACGTGGCGGATTCCGGCCGTCGGGGTCGACCTCGACGGAGATCTTACCGTGCCTGACGGCGCGGCCGGCCTGGTGCTGTTCGCGCACGGCAGCGGCAGCTCCAGGCGCAGCCCGCGCAACCGGGCGGTCGCCGCGGCGTTGCAGCGGCGGGGCCTGGCCACCCTCCTGGCCGACCTGCTGACCCCGGACGAGGAGCAGTACGACGCCAGCACCGGTGAGCTGCGGTTCGACATCGCCATGCTCGCCGGGCGGCTCACCGGCATCGCCGACTGGGCCGGGCGCCGGCCCGAGACCGCGGGGCTGTCGCTCGGGCTGTTCGGCGCCAGCACCGGCGCGGCCGCCGCGCTGGTCACCGCCGCGGCCCGGCCCGGCGCCGTGCGGGCCGTGGTCTCCCGCGGCGGGCGCCCCGACCTCGCCGGTGAGGCGCTGGCCGGCGTCGCCGCGCCGACGCTGCTCGTCGTCGGCGGGCTGGACCGGACGGTGCTGCAGCTCAACGAGCAGGCCCGGGCGGCCATGACCGCCCCCGTCGAACTGCGCGTCGTGCCGGGCGCCAGCCACCTGTTCGAGGAGCCGGGTGCCCTGGACGTCGTCGCACAGCTCGCCGGCGAGTGGTTCGCGGCGCACCTCGTGCCCGCGACCGGGCGGAGCGACCGGGCATGAGGCGGTCGTACCGCACCTTCGCCGACCGGGCCACGGCGGGCGGCGAACTGGCCGAGCTGGTGGCGCGGCACCTAACCGACACAGCCGGGGCACCCGAGGCACGGCACGCCGACCGGCCGCTGGTGCTCGGCCTGCCGCGCGGTGGCCTGCCGATCGCCGCCGCCGTGGCCGAGACGGTCGGCGGGGACCTCGACGTGCTGATCGTGCGCAAGATCGGCTCGCCCCGGCACCCCGAGTTCGGCGTGGGCGCGATCGCCGAGGACGGGCCCGCCGAGTTCGACCACGACGCCCTGCAATACCTCGGCCTCACCCCGGCGGACCTCGCCGTCATCGTCGAGCGTGAGCGCACCGAACTGCGCCGCCGCGCCCGCCGGTACCGCGGCGAGCGCCCCGCGCCGCCGGTCGCCGGCCGCACGGTGGTGCTGGTCGACGACGGGCTGGCCACCGGGGTCACCGCCCGCGCGGCGGCGCGCTGGCTGCGCGCCCGGCGGCCGCTTCGGCTGATCCTCGCGATCCCGGTCTGCTCTTCGCAGGCGCGCGACGCGATCGCCGGGGACACCGACGTGGTGCTCTACCTGGAGGCGCCCGATCCGTTCTGGTCCGTCGGGCAGTGGTACGACAGCTTCGAGCAGCTCACCGACGACGACGTCGACCAGTTCCTGACCCACCGGGCCCGCTGAAGCCGGATCGGCCTCACCCGTGCCGGGGGATGAGTTCGGGCCGTGGGAGAAGCACGCTGAGCATGTCGGTTCAGCCCGGGCCCTCATGCGTCGCTGGAGGTGGGCCATGGACATCACGTTCGGCCAGATCTTGGTCAGCACCATTTGGTTCATGCTCGTGTTCGCCTGGATCTGGTTGATGGTGAGCATCCTCGCGGATCTGTTCCGGGATTCTTCGATGTCCGGCTGGGGCAAGGCCGGCTGGACGGTCTTCCTGATCGTCCTGCCGTGGATCGGGGCGCTGACCTACCTGATCGCGCGGGGCCGGTCGATGAACGAGCGGGCCGCCGAACGGGCCCGTCAGCAGGAGGCACAGATGCGCCGGTACATCCGGGAGGTCGTGAACGAGCCGGGCGCGCCGCGCGCGTCGAGCTCGGCGGACGAGCTGGCCAAGCTCGCCGATCTGCGCCAGAGCGGCGTGCTGACCGACTCGGAGTACGACCGGGCCAAGTCGGTGCTGCTCGGGTCCAACGGCAGCGTTGCGCGGCCCCGGGGCTGACCCCGGTGCTCGGCCACGTTTGCACCGTCTGCGGCTCGGGCAGGCTCTAGCCATGACGACGATTACCGCCGACGACATCCGTGCGCTCGCGCAGTCCGCCGACGCCGACCCGGCACTGGCCGTGGCCGACGACGACGTGCGCCTCGTCCCGCAGGCCGAGGAGGCCGACGGGCACATCATCTACACCAAGGTCGAGCTGGTGCGCGAGTACGGCGAGGAGATCACCGACGTGCAGGCCGAGGTGCTCGCCGCCGGGCTGACCGCGCAGCTGGTCTGAGCCGCGTCCCAGGTGAGCTCCAGCTACAGCCACGGCTCGGCGTGCCGACCGGTGATCGGCAGGCGGTGGAAGGGGATCGGCCGGTCCGCGGACCACGGCGCCGACGGCGCGGTGGTGAGCGAGGCGAACCGCAGCAGGGCGGCCTCATAGCCGGCCCGGCACCTGGCGAACTCCAGCCAGCACCCGTCGCGGTCCGCCCGTAACCGGGCTCCGGCGGCACTGAGCCGGTCGCAGGCGGCGTCGAACTCCGCGCGGCTGACCGCGACCAGGGAGGGCGACGCCGGGACCGGGCCGGCGGGCATGTGGAAGTAGTCCCCGATCCGTTGCAGTGCCAGGCTTCCGGCGCGCAGGCACAGCCGGGCGTGTGACGGCTGGATGTCAGGCGCGGCGAACGTCGAGGTGACCAGCGCGGCGGCGTCCAGCACCGCGCCGGCCGCGGTGACCCAGTGCCGCTGCGGCGACGGGGACCGGAAGAACACCAGCAGCGGGTTGGACGAGTGCGTCTCCTCGATCTCGTTGAACCACCGGGTCCAGTCGTGCCAGTACTCGTCGATCAGCCCGATCCCGTTGGCCGCCTGCAGCAGCCGCTCCAGCAGGCGGACGGCCGACGGCGGGGAGCCGGCCTCCGCCTCCAGCGCGGTGACGAGCACCTCCCGGCGGGAGTAGCTGCCGTACAGCGTCGGCAGGTAGCTCACGACCAGGGCGAGCAGCCCCAGGCCCAGCGACGCCTCCACGAACTGCACCGTCCCGGTGAGGACGCCCTCCGGCGCATGAAAGCCGAGGGTGAACAGTGACGAGCCACTGTCGAGGAAGGCGTTCTGCCACGGGCGCACGCCCAGCGACCAGTACAGGCCGGCGAACCCGACGAGCATGAGGGCCAGCCAGGCACCCGGCAGCGCCAGCAGCGTCACCGGCGCGAAGAGCACCAGGATGCGGTCCCGCTCGCGGAAGGTGCGGGCCGAGCGCAGCCGTACGTCGAACACCGCCCGCACGGCGGCCATGACCCACCGGGTCAGCAGGACCGCGGTCCCGCGTGGTACCACCAGAGTGTGCGCCGCCGACAGCGCGGTGAGCACGACGACCGCCACGGACAGCAGCCCTACGACCGACGTCAGGATGGCATGAACCATGGCGACAGGCCCGCCGGCAGGGGACTCGGTATTCCACCGTACCGCGCGGCGGGTTGGGCTCGGCCGGTGGTCGATGGGCTGCGCGATCCCGTACAGTGGCAGCGGTCCTCCGCAAGGGATGGACCGCAGCAAGTGGTGTGCCGGGAAGGCTGGTCGGCGTCGTGTCGACCGACCCCTGAGGGAGCCTCATGCCCGGCAAAGCCGCCCGATTCGTCGCCGAGATCCTGCGCACCGAGACCGCGGGTGGCGCGCTGCTGCTCGTCGGTGCCGGGCTCGCGCTCGCGTGGGCCAACTCGCCCTGGTCCGCCGGCTACGAGCGGCTCGGCGAGGTGCGCATCGGCCCGGCGGCCTGGCACCTCGACCTCACCCTCGCCGCATGGGCCGCGGACGCGCTGCTGGCGGTGTTCTTCTTCGTCGCCGGGCTGGAGCTCAAGCGCGAGCTCGTCGCCGGCGACCTGCGCGACCCCCGCCGCGCGATGGTGCCGGTCGCCGCGGCCGTCGGCGGCATGGCCGTACCGGCGCTGATCTACGTCGGGTTGAACGCGGCCGCCCCGGCCGGCGATCTGCGCGGCTGGGCCGTGCCGACCGCCACCGACATCGCGTTCGCGCTGGCCGTGCTCGCGCTCGCGGGCCCGCGCGTGCCGCCGGCGCTGCGTACCTTCCTGCTGACCCTGGCGGTCGTCGACGACCTGCTCGCGATCGTCATCATCGCCGTGTACTACACCGCCGGGCTGTCGGTGCTGCCGCTGCTGCTGGCCGTCCTGCCGCTGGCCGCCTTCGCCTGGCTGCTGCGCCGCCCCCGGCGCGGCACCGGCTGGCTGCTCGCGCCGCTGGCCGCCGGCACGTGGCTGCTGGTGCACGCATCCGGCGTCCACGCCACCGTGGCCGGCGTGCTGCTGGCGTTCGCCGTCCCGGTGCGTCCGGGCGCCGCACCCGGCGTCGCGGCCCGGCTCGAGCACCGGTGGCGCCCGGTGTCGGCCGGCGTCGCGGTGCCGGTCTTCGCGTTCTTCGCCGCCGGTGTACCCCTGGCCGGCACCGCCGCGTTCGGCGCCGCGCTGCGCGATCCGGCCGCGCTCGGGGTCCTGCTCGGCCTGACGCTCGGCAAGCCGGTCGGCGTGCTGACCGCGACGTGGCTGGCCCGCCGCGCCACGGGCGCGGCACCGCCGGTCGGCCTCGGCCGCCGTGACATGGTGGCGGCCGGGCTGCTGTCCGGTATCGGGTTCACCGTGTCGCTGCTCATCGCGGAGCTGGCGTTCGGCCCCGGCAGCGCGGGCGACGACCATGCCCGCCTGGCAATCCTGGTCGGTTCTGGCGTCTCCGCCGTAGCCGCCATGCTGCTGCTGCGCGCACGCCGTCGCCCGCGACCGCCGTCTCGCACCGATCGCGCCCGCGCCGTGGCCTCCAGTGACGCGGTCGCTGACGATCACCTCGGCGACGCCGGGCGCGGTGGCGGCCGGCGCCAGGCGCCGCGCGACGAACAGCGGGACGGGGACGCCGCCGTGGCCGACCGACGCGACGAGGGTCAGCGCAGCTGAGCCGGCGGCGGGGTCGTCGCGCAGGCTGGTCGGCGGTCATCGATGTCACGTTTATCACATTGATGCCAGTACCGCTGCTTTCGGTACGCTTTTACGCGGCCTGACAAACTCCTGACTGCGGTGTCTGACATGGGGGATGGATGGAAGACCAGCGCGCTACCGCCGAGTCAATGCAAGACGGTATGACCGCCAAAGAGTTCGCCGGGCAGTTGCGGACATTACGGACCGCCGCGGGCAACCCGTCATTCCGGCAGATGGCCGCCCGATCGGGCAGGATCTCGCACACGACGCTGCATGAGGCTGCCGCCGGGACCAGGTTTCCCTCGTGGGAGACCACCCGCGAGTTCGTCCGCGCTTGCGAAGCGGACGAGGTGCAGTGGCGGCGCCGATGGGAGGACGCTCAACGCCCGGCGACGGTCCATGCCGTCCCGGACGGCGGCCTGACGGCGGCCACCGCCGATTCCCCGGCCGATTCCCCGGCAGAGGCCCACGATCCGGCTCCTGGAGACACTCTGCCGACCGACGTCGTGGCCGCCGCGGATGAGATCCCGCGTGCGCGACGGCACCGGTTGCCGTGGCTCGCCGTCGCGGCGGGAGTGGCGGCGCTGGTCGCGGTCCTGGGCATCATCGTCCACGGCCGGTCGTCCGCGCACGGCTCCCGCGCAGTGGCGGCGTCGCCGTCATCGACCCCGTTCTCGGACTCGCTGATTCGAGGCGACTCGAGCAAGTTCATCGCCGACGTCACCATCCCCGACGGTACACGGGTGAAGGTGAACACCCACTTCGTCAAGGTGTGGGCGCTCGCGAACGTGGGAACGGTCGACTGGCACGACCGCTTCCTGGCCAGGATGAACCCCACCAGTGACGATAACGGTTGCCAGGTGCCGGATCGGGTGGCCATCGGCGACACCCCGCCGGGCCAGCAGGTGATGATCAGTGTTCCGGTCACCGCGCCGAGCCGCCCCGCGGAATGCTGGGTGAGCTGGAAGATGGTCGACGAGTCCGGGAACGCCTACTTTCCCAGCCGTCGGCCGGTGTATTTCATGGTCACCGTCGTCGCCTGAGTGCGCCGGGCGGCGGCTGCGGTCAAACCCCGCGAGCCGCCGCCCGGTCGCCTCGGCCGGCGTCAAGACTCGAACGCTCGATGTCAGTCCGGGTGCCAGCCAAACTGACAACACCGCGTCCATGCAGGTCGATGAGGTCTGACAGATCTGACAGATCAACGGGGGTACCGAACAGCAGGCGCCTCCTCGCACAGTGGTCTCGTCCACATGAGACACATGCTGACGAGGAGAATCGACTATGCGCCGTCCCTGGCTAGCCGTCGGGATCGCCGCACTCTGCGTGGCCGTTGGCGCCCCGGCCTCCGCACGGGCCGCGACATCCGGCGCCACAGCGCAGCGGACCGTCACCGCGGCCGCGCTGCCTGTCGTGAACATGGAGGCCACGGTCCTGGCCGCCCAGATCGACCCCCGCCGCGCCGACAACACACTGACCCCGGGCGCGAAGAGTTCCGTGCTCGCCGTCGAGCAGGCGCTCCAGGCCAAGAACCTATTGAGCGCGCAATGGGTCGACGGCTACTTCGGCACCGAGACCATCGCGGCGTACGCGGCCTACCAGCGCTCGCTGGGCTACAGCGGCCTGGCCGCGAACGGGTTGCCCGGCACGACGTCGCTGACGAAGCTCGGGCTGAACCGGTACACCGTCAGCAACACGATCGGTCCGGGCGCGAAGGTCCAGCGCGACGGGTACACCGTCGACGCCCGTACTCAGGCGATGCTGGCGGAGGCCCAGCGCCTGCTCGGTTACAGCCTGGTGCTCTCTCAGGGCTCGTACAACCCTGGAGGCGACCCGACCTCGGCCGGTACGCACGACGGCGGGGGTGTAGTGGACATCTCAGTCACCGGCATGACCGCGGCCCAGCGCACCGCGGTCGCCCGGGCCCTGCGCCAGGTCGGCTTCGCCGCCTGGATCCGTAACCCGAGTCAGGCCGACTGGCCGTGGCACATCCACGCCGCGGCCATCAACGACACGGACCTCTCCAGCGAGGCGCAGCACCAGATCGGCGACTACTACCTCGGCATGAACGGCCTGGCCAACCGTGGCCAGGACGACGGTCCCCGGATCCCGATCGAAACCTGGGAGCAGTACCAGCGCGGGCAGTGACCCGCAACCGGCTCGATCAACCGGATGTCGCTACAACCCATTTCCGCTGCACAAGGAGGTTGACGCATGAGCATGAAACGAATCGGTGCGATGGTCGCGGTGAGTGTGCTCGGCGCGGTCGGGATCGGCATGGCCGGTGGAACTCCCGCCTATGCGGAATCTGCACCGAGCTGCTCGAGCACGGTCCAGATCGGCTCCACCGCCACTCTGACCGTCGGAGGTCAGACATTTGCCTCGGTCAAGCAGTTCAAGGGGTGCGGTAAGAACTGGGGCTATGTCTATGTCTGGGCCAGCTACCGCAGTTCGCACCAGTCGTGGAGTGACTGCGCCGCGGTGTCCGTCACGAATTCCTCCGGTACCGGCCGGCACGATCTCGAAGGAGTGGTGTGCAGCAGCAACAAGGTCGAGACGTGGTCGACCGGCACCAACACCCTTTCTTCCTGCACCGAGGGATCCGGTATGTACGGCGACGATCCGCTCGGACCGATCGTCGGCTGGGTGTCCACCAGCGTGCGGTGCTGAGAGCCGCGTCCCACGAGTGTCGATCGGCGTAGGACCGGCTTCTCCCCGGAATCAACACAAGGAAAGCGGGCAATGACAATGCTCAAACGGATCATCACCGCTGTCGCCATGGCTTTGGCACTTGCCACGCCGGTCGTAGCCGTCGCCTCGCCCGCGAATGCGGCTGCCCGTGATGGCGTCTGCGAAAGCGGCGAATTCTGCTACTACTACAACAGCGACGAAGCCGGCTCCGTCTCCGATTTCACCACCTCGGTCGGCGACTACGGCACCACCGAACCTTCCTGCTACGACTTCAAAGGCCCCGGCAACGGCAACGGAATCTGCGTCAAGAACAACGCCGCCTCGGTCTGGAACCGCTCCAGCCAAACCGTCCGGGTGTACTACAACAGCGACTACGCCGGCAGTTTCCAGGACTTCGCCGCGGGCGCCAAGGGAAACCTCAACGCGACGCTGAAGAACAACAACGCCTCGCACCAGTTCCTCGGCTCGGGCGCCACCTGCTCGACCTCCGGCCTCGGTGACCCGAACACCTGCGCGGAGGCGGTGTCCTGGGCCAAGTCGCATGAGACCACCACCTACCACGCCGATTACGACGGCTGGTGCGACCATGTGGTGGGCCTGGCGTACGGGTGGAGCGCATCCGGCTCGACCACGGCGTACAACCACTGGCTCGCGGTGCCGTCGGCGTACAAGCATGCGGGTAGCCGCAGCGTCCCGGCCGGCGGTCTGGCGTTCTTCAGCGGTGGTTCGGGTCACGTGATGATCTCTATCGGCGATGGCCAGTTCGTCTCCAACGACATCGGTGGCAACGGCACACTGACCGTCACCACGATCGCCACGATCGAAAGCCGCTGGGGCAAGACGTACCTCGGCTGGACACAGCCGTGGTTCCAGGTGAACCACTGATTGATCAAACGAAGCGGTCTCGGCGCGCCCATCGACGATGGGCGCGCCTTCCCTTCATTCCCCCCGTAAGACTTTGATGACAATCTATTGAAACCACCCGGCGATCGTGAGCTAATCAGCGAAGCTCTTCGCCAAACAGGCGAGAGTCACCCAGAACCCCCCAGAAGGAGGCGCACCGTGACCCATCGACGGCTCGGCGCACTGGCGGCGCTGTCCGTGGCGGCCACGCTGGTCGCCAGCGTCCTGATCGGCGGCCCCGCATCGGCCGCCACCGTCACGTACGGTCAGGACGTGTCCGGCTACCAGGGCAACGTCAACTGGTCGGCGCAGTGGAACGCCGGCTCACGGTTCGCGTACATTAAGGCGACCGAGGGCACGTCCTACACCAACCCGTATTTCGCCCAGCAGTACAACGGCTCGTACAACATCGGGATGATCCGCGGCTCCTACCACTTCGCGCTCCCGAACAACTCCGGCGGCGCCGCGCAGGCCGACTACTTCATCGCCCACGGCGGCGGCTGGTCCAAGGACGGCAAGACCCTGCCCGGCGCGCTGGACATCGAGTACAACCCGTACGGCGCGACCTGCTACGGGTTCTCCCAGTCCGGCATGGTCAGCTGGATCCGCGCGTTTCTGAACCAGTACCACACCCGGACCGGGCGGTGGGCCGTCATCTACACGACCACCGACTGGTGGAGCACCTGCACGGGTAACTACAGCGGCTTCTGGGCCAACTCTCCACTGTGGATCGCCAGGTATAGCAGCTCCCCCGGCACGCTGCCGGCCGGCGCCCCGACGTGGTCGTTCTGGCAGTACTCCAGCAGCGGACCGTTCGCCGGCGACTCCAACCAGTGGAACGGCGCACTGGACCGGCTCAAGGCCCTGGCCTGCAACGGCACCTGCTGAACCGGCCCGCACACCGGCACTGAAAACCGGCTCGGGTTCGGAAGGCCCCGCCGCTGCGGCGGCCTTCCGGCCCGGCCGAGCCGATCGGCCGCAGTGACGTCGGTCGCGGTGGAGTCACTCGCGGGGAAACAGCGGACCGAGCGGACCGAGGTCGATGTTGAGATCTTCGGGCGTCAGCCCGAAGTGCTCGCACAGTTCGTTCATCTGCTCCTCGAGCGCCATCAGCGTCGACCCGATGCGCTCGATCTGCTCGTCCGTAAGGTCACCCACCTCCACCCTGCGCAGCGCCTGCCGCTCCATCAGCTGGCGCAGCAGTTCGACGACCGTGAGCACCAGGCCGGCGAAGCCGCGCTCCACCGAGTCCCGGTCGACCTCGATCCGCGCACGCGGCCGGCGCACCGGCGACGCCGATTCCCCGGGTCCTGCCGGACGGTGCTCGGGCGGCGGTCCGGCGTCGCCGCGGGGCTCGTTCATCGGGGTTCCGTCTCGCCGTCCAGGGGTGGCGCGGCGACCGTGGCCGTCGACGCCACCAGCGCGCGCAATGAGATGTAGACGAGGTCGACGTCCGCGATCGAGAGCGTCACCTCGCCGGTGATGACGACGCCGGTGGCGAGCACCCGGTCGAGCAGGTCCACGAACGCGTACCGTTCGGGTACGAGCGCTGCGGGCCGGGTGCCCGACGTCATCGCGACGCTTCCTCTTCCTCGTCGATCGTGGTGAAGGAGTACGGCGGCCAGGGCCCGGTCAGCTGCAGGCGGATCGCCGGAAACCGGTCGGCCAGGGCCGCGACGGTCTCGCCGAACCGCTCGGCACGAGCGGAGTCGACCAGGTAAGCCCCGTTGAGGACCATCAGCCCCGGCTCCCCGCTGAGACTGCGGTCCTGGGGCGGATGCCGCCGGGCCGCTTCGGCACACCCGCCGAGCACGGCGTGCACCTCCTCGGCACTGTCCAGCGCGGCCTGCTGCCGCTGCTCGCCGGCGGACAGCGCGGCGCGCCGCCGGCGCAGATAAGCCGTTCCCGCACCGGACCGGCCGCTGCCGGCCGCCGGCGCCTGCGAAGGCTCGGCCGTCGCCGGCAGGCCGGGAACGGTGTACGCCTTGACGCCCCACTCGGTCCGGCCGGCGATTCTCTGCAGCACCGTGACGAAGTCGGCGCGTCGCTCGGTCAGCATGGCCCGGACCCGCGTGTCGTCGAGGTACACGGTGCCCAGCCGGGCGGGGACGACGGGACCGAGGCGGGCGGCCGCGTCGACGACGCCGTGGTGTGCCCGGGCTACCCTCTCCAGCCACGCCAGGTCCTCGAGGTTACGGCGCAACGGCTCCGCGCCGAACTCGTTCAGGTCGACCGGGCTCACCACGGCCGTCAGCCCGGCGGCCGCGACGACGCGCAGCAGCCCACCGCCGACCCCGGTGAGGCCGGCGACCGAGGCCGGATCGAATTCGCGGGTCACCGCGTGCAGCCAGAGACCGACGTCATCAGCCATGGTCGTCACGCTCGGCCGCGTACCGCCGCGGGCGACGCTCGCGCACCCCGGCCTCGCCGGTCTCCAGCTCCTCGCTCCGCCGATCGCCCGGGCCCAGCTCGCCGCGCCGCTGATCGCCTGGCTCCAACTCGCCGTGCCGCTCGGCGCCCGCCTCCAGCTGCGCCTCCCGGGAACGCGACGAGAGCCACGGATCGTGCTCCCACCAGTCGATGCCCATCTGCCGGGCCGTGTCGACGGATGCGATCACCAGCCGCAGCTTGACGGTGAGCAGTTCGATGTCGAGCAGGCTGACCCGGATGTCGCCGACGATCACGATGCCCCGGTCGAGTACGCGCTCAAGGATGTCGCCGAGATTCGCCGGCTCGTGGCCGGAGGCGACCGCGCCGCCGGACGGCTGTCCGACGATGGAGCTCGGCTGCCGTGCAATGCTCATGTCACGCCACCTCGCTGATGTCGCTCCTGCCCCGCGAGTACCGCCGGATCCGGTTGAATGCCATCACCGTCCCGTCCGTGCCGAGCCTGGTCCGGTAGAGGCCGAGGATGTCGCCGGACGAGGGGATGCGGCTGTCCTCGAGCACCTCGACCTCGACCACCCAGTCGTCGTCGGAGCGCTCCAGGGACGTGACGCCCAGCGTCCGTTTTCCCGTGAGCCCCGCGATGTGCTCAAGGGCGGCCCTCGCGATGTCGGTGGGCGACGCCTCCTCCCGCCGCGGCGGCTCTTCCCGGCGCGTCCTGGCCGGCGCTCGGGCACGCCGCCTCGGCTCGGCGTATTCGTCGGCGGCATCCGTGTCGCCCTCGTACGACCCGTCGTCGTAGGCTTCTTCGTCGTAGTACTTCTCGTCGGCTCGCGCGTCGCGAGCTCTGCGCGCATCGGGCACTTGTCCGCCCCCTAATCACCTGCCCCGGCGGTCGTCGAGCCTCCGGCGCCGGACGGCCGGAGGAGCCGGCCGAGGAGCTCCTCCTCCTGCTGGGTGGCGTCCTCCTCGGAGATGCGCCCCTCGGCCCGAGCCTCCTCGAGCTCCTCGATCTGTCGCCGGATCACGTTCGGGTCGTACAGCTGATGCTCGGCCTGATCCCGCAGCACCTCCCCCAGCCAGAGCACGACGCGGACCGGCGCGAGCGGCAGGGTCAGGATCCCCGAGACCAGTCCCACGGCTACGCCTCCGGCTTGAGCGCCGTGACGAAGTCGTACGGCGCCACGGGACCCAGCAGGCGCAGCGTGGCCCGGCCTTCCCAGTCCCGTGCGGCCCCCTCCACGGCCTTCACGAACTCGGCCTCGCGGGCGGTCTCCACGAGGACGGCCACGTTGGCGGCGTCGAGCTCGTGCGACGGCTCCCGCACGTTCACCGCCCCGGTGAGCGGGGTGAGCGCCTCGGTCAGCGTCCGGGTGTCCGCCTGGCGCTTGGCCTCGATCGCCTGGTTGATGAGCTCGCCGATCCTGAGGCGCTCGTTGCGGGTCACGTCCTCCGGTGCGCCGCGGATCGCCTCACGCAGCCGCGCCACCTCCGGGTTCTCCCGAAGGATCTCGCCGAGCACCGCCGCTTCGACGTAGCGGACCCGAACGACGTACTCGACCTTGCCGTCGAGTTCCTGCAGCGCGGCGTCGAACTCGTCGTGATAGGGCGCGAGAAACTCGTCGACCACCGCATGCCTGTCCGCCACGACCGCGCCGAAGCGGATCGGCAGCACCGGTACCTCCGCCGCGGTGGCGTCCAGGAGCCGCTCGTGGGCCAGGAGCTCGTCCGGCCGGCCGAGCGGGCGATCGACGTCGACCTCGCTCACCAGGGCGGCGATCCGGTCGTGCCGCACGAGCTTCACCGGTGCCGGCGGGTCGCCCACGCCTCGGGCCTCCCGGTCCACCTCGACATCGGACGGCACGACGGCGTACATGTAGATGCCTGTTCTCGTTGTGCCTTCGGCCTCGACCGACTCAGTGGCCGCAGACATGTCACTCCTCCTCGGCCCGGCGGCCCCGACGGGAGACCCGTTCCGGCTCCTGGCGGTCGCCGAACAGGTCCTTCAACGTCTCTCCGGCGCTCTCCACGGCCCCCTCGAGGGCACCCTTCGTCTTACGTTTGGCGCCGCCCTGTTCCATGTCGCCGACAAGCTCGGGCAGACCCATCTTGTCGTGGGACATGTCCAGCCGGTTCACCGCCTCCGCGAAACGCAGGTACGTGTCGACGCTCGCCACCACGATGCGCGCGTCGATGGTCAGCACCTCGATGCCGACCAGCGACACCCGCACGAACGCGTCGATGACCAGTCCCTTGTCGAGAATCGTGTCGATGACATCGGCCAGCGTGCCCGAGGACGGACGCGCCATCGCTCCGCCGCCTGCCGGTTGCACAGCCGTGGTCATGGTTCGTCACTCCTAAACTGCCGTGTGGCCGCGAGCCGAGCTCATCTCGCCCGCGCCCGCACCGGCCGCCGTCGCGGCGGCTCCTGCTCCGCCGGTTCTTCCTCAGGTTCTTCTTCCTCAGGCTCTTCAGGTTCTTCCTCCTCCCCCGCTTCCTCCTCCCACTCTTCCTCGCGGGGCTCCTCTTCGCCCTGCTCCGCGCGGCCCTGCTGCTCCTGCTCCTCCTTGAGCGCCGTCTCGTGGTCCTTGACTACCTCGCCGTCGCGGATCTCGCCGCGCCAGCCCTCGACCTCGTCCGGGTTCAGGATCGTGCGCGTCATGACGTGCCGCCGGAAGTGCTTGAACTCCAGCCGCGCGCGGCGGCCCTGGGCCCGCCACAGGTTCCCCGTCTGCTCGAACAGGCCCTGCGGGTGGTACTCCAGCACGAGCAGGATGCGGGTCAGGTTGGGCGCCAGCTCGTGGAACGTCACCGTGCCGTCGACGCGCCCCTTCGCCGCCTTCGAGCGCCACACGATGCAGTAGTCCGGTATCTGCTGGACGATCGTCGCCTCCCAGTCGCGGTGCGACCACCAGACCTGCGCCTTCCAGTTGCTCTTCTCGTCGGACTCCTTCTTGACGTTCTCGAGCTTCTTCATGAAGCTCGGCAGGTCCTGGAACTGCGTCCACTGGTTGTACGCGACCCGCAGCGGGACGCCGACGTCGAGCGTCTCGACGATGTTGGTGACCTTCCGGTTGAAGTTCTTGCTCGCACCCTTGCCCTTGCCGCCTCGGCCGAACAAGCCCTTGACCTTCTCCTTGATGCCGGCCAGCCCGCCGCTGACCATCGCCGAGGACGGAGAACGCCCCTCGGCCATCTTCTTCGCGCCGGTCACGGCCGCCACCAGGCCGGTGTTGCCGCTGCCCTCGGCGTACTCCGTCAGCCGCTCGGTCACCGACCCGACCTTGTCACCGACCGAGGCCAGCGCGCGCTCACCGGCGGCCGAGGCCAGATTGCGCAACTCCCCCAGCAGCAGCTCGGCGATCTTGTGCCCGATACCCGTCCCCGCACGACCATCCGATTTCGACGCCATAGCAGATCACCTCCCCCGCCGTCGCACAGGCGGCCGACCGGCCTCGGGACGTGAACGGGCGACGCCCGACGGCGCCTCGCGCTCCTCGTCGTCCGGCTCGTCGTACTCTTCGTCCTCCTCCTCGGCACGTGGCGCGGCTGGGGGCCGGCGCCGGGTTCGCTCCTCCTGCGGGTATCCCTCCTCGCTCGCCGCAGCCGGGGGACGACGCCGGGGCCGCTCCTCCTCGTATTCCTCGTACTCCTCGCGCTCCGCACGAGGACGGCGCCGCGGCCGGGCCCTCTCCTCTTCCGGCTCCGCCTCGCGAGCCCGGCGCCCGCCACCGGGCCGACGCAGCAGATCGGTACGCTCACGAAGCCGATCGGTGACCGATTCGATCTGACCGGTGACGGCGGTCCTGGCCGCGTCCTTGCCCGCCGCTACCAGGGGAGCACCGAGTTCGGCGAGTCTGCCCAGTTCCTTGGATCCGCTGAGTGCCCGCACCCCCCGCTGCAGGATGTCGCCCGGCCCGCTGATCCGGCCGGCGGCCGCGGCGGCCGCCAGGACGAGCCCCCAACGCAACTTGTGCTGGCGCCCCAGGAGATAACCCACCCCGGCGGCGAGCAACACCTGCGTTCGGCAGTTCATGATCCCTCCCTCCGCCCCGGATCCAGCGGCCACGCCACCGTCCGGTACCCGGACAGAGGCCTCGCCGACGGCGAGCACGGACTCGTCTCCCGCATCCGTGGGTACAGAGAATCGCTCGAATCGGGCGACGTACCCGGCGCGGCGACCACGAAACAGGTCTGCGGAAGCTAACCCGGCAAGCGGCTGGGGACGGACTACGAGCGAGCGGAGCCGGTAGGCCGGCCACGACCGCTCATGACCCGCGCGGCGATGTACACGCCGATGATCGCGAGCACCAGTTGGATCGCGTGCCGGATCCAGTCGACGCCGTTGGTCCTGCCGACCCCGAGCCACGTGGCGATGAGGCCACCGATCAGCGCGGCGATGATACCGACCGCGACCGTGACCAGGACCGATATGTTCTGTCGGCCGGGAAGGACGAGCCGCGCGAGCACACCGAGGACGGCGCCGCCGATGATCGCCCAGAGAATCGTCCCGATCATGGCGCTCCCCTTTCGCAAGTTGAGGCCGATTTCGCCACGCGGCATCCTGACCACGGGGCTGAATCAGTTCTGACTCTACTCTCGCGTCGTGACGGGACGGCCGAGCCGAGATCGCCCGCATGGGGCGGGCTGACACCTGGCGATCGAGGCTCAAGACCCGCTCAGGACAGGTCGTAGCGATAGAGGTCGTACTTTGGCCCGAACCGGTCAGTGCGTGGCGGGCGAATCAGACGCCGTCTCGATGCCGGACGGCGGCGATGAAGGGCTCTCGGAGTGCGACGGCGTGACCGGCGGCGAGGGCGGGGCGGACGACTCCGGCGGCGAGACCGACGTCGAAGTCGATGGCGAAGGCGACGGTGTGGCCGACGCCGACGAGGGCGAGGGCGAGGAGGCCGGCCCGGTCGTTCGGCTCACCGAGGGCTTCGGCGACCGGGACGTCGGCCGTGGCACGGGCACGATCGTGGTCGCCGCGGGGTGGGACGGCACCGCGGCGGGCACGCACGCCCGCGGGTCGAGCGCCGCGTCGGCGCACGGCCGGTCGTCGACGGGCGGCACCGCCGCCACGTCGGCGGGGTGGCTGAACCACGGCATCCCCCCGCCCGGCCCCACCTGGCCAAGAGCCGCCACGGCGCCCAGCAGCAACGCCGCCGCGCCGGCCGAGGCGACGACCGCGCGAGCGGTCCACCGCATGCGCCGGCGGGTGCGGGGCTGGCCGCGCAGCGGCACGGTCGCGTCGACCCGCGTCTCGGCGCCGCCGGTGAGGCCAGCGGTGAGGCCAGCGGTGAGGAAGGCCGGCAGGTCAACGGTGGCGCCGGCGATCCTGGCGAGTGTCAGGGCCGCCTCGTCGCTGGACGGCCGCAGCGCCGGCTCCGGGCTCAGGCACCGGCTCGCGAGCGCCGTCAGCTCGGCGGGGGGCCGGTGGCCCGGGCGGTCGTCGAAGCACGCGGCCAGCAGCGCGCCGAGCGCCCGCACGTCGGCGGACGCGCCGTCGGGGTCGGCCAGCATGTCGGCGGCGAACCCGATCACCTTCGCGCCGACGTCGGTCAGCACGACCTTGGCGGGAACGAGCGTCCCGTGGCTCACCCATCGGCCGTGCGCCTCCGCGAGCGCGGCGGCGACCTCGGCGCCGATGCGCGCCGCCTCCGGCCAGGCCAGCGGTCCCGCCGCGAGCCGCGCGGCAAGGGACGGCCCGTCGGCCAGCTCCATCACCACGAACGGCGTCGCGCCTCGCAGCGGCAGCACGGCGACGCCGACGTCATAGACCGCGGCGACGTTGGGATGCGTCAGCCGCGCGGCGGTCCGCCCGGCGGCCAGGAACTCCTGCGCGCGCCCGGGGCGGTCCGGACGCAGCAGCCGGATGGCGACGGGTCGCCGCAGCAGCGCGTCGTAGCCGCGCCAGATCTCCGCCGTGGCGCCGTTGCCAACAAGGCGGTCCAAGCGATACCGGCCGTCCAGCTCCATGTCGCCTGCGATGTCCTTGTCGTGCCGGGGAGAATGCGAACTGCCCCTTGAGTATGCCCGCTTCAGGCGCCCTACGCAGGGCAACCGGCGCACTGTTGTAAGAGTGCAATAACTTGCCCGCACCGTCGCCGCGAATGTGACGGTCCCGTGTCATTGCCGCGGCGGCCGGAAACGGATCTGGCCTCCGGAGAACGCCAATGGGTACCGTGCGGATCCGACGACCGCCGGCCATGACGGGAGACTGCAGCGGTGCCGAGGTTCGCGCGACGCTATCGGCTGGTGAGCCAGGCCGGGTCGGGCGGCATGGCCGAGGTGTGGCGCGCCGTCGACACCCGGTTGGACCGAACCGTCGCGATCAAGCTGCTGCTGCCCGAGCTCGCCGGATCGGCTCGCGCCCGCGAGCGGGCCGTCGCCGAGGCGCGCGCGGCCGCCCGGATCAACCACCCGAACGTCGCCGCCGTCTTCGACGTCGGCCACCGCCCGCGCGGGCTGCGCCGGCCGGTGCCGTATCTGGTGATGGAATACGTCGACGGCGAGACCCTCGATCACCGTCTCGCCAGCGCCGGCGCGCTGGACTGGCGCGACGCGGTGCGCATCGCCGTCCAGGTCGCCGACGCCCTCTCGGCGGCCCATCTGCGACGCGTGGTACACCGCGACATCAAGCCCGGCAACATCATGCTGACCCCGTCGCACGTGAAGGTGGTCGACTTCGGGCTCTCGTGGATCGTGGGCGCCGTCTCGGCTGGCACGGCCGGCTCGGAGAGCGTGCTGCTGGGCACCCCCGAATACATGGCGCCCGAGCAGTTGCGGGGCGAGCCCGTGACGGCGGCGGCCGACATGTACGCGTTCGGTGTCGTGCTGTTCCAGATGCTGACCGGCGCGCTGCCCTGGGCCGAGGTCACCCGGCACGATCTGGTCCGGCAGCGGCGGGCCGCCTCGGTGCAGGGCCCGGTGCGCCTGCCGCCGGCGGCCGGGGTGCCGGCCGAGATCGCCGCCCTGGTCGACGGCTGCCTCGCCGACGAGGCCGACCGGCGACCGTCCAGCCGTCACGCCGCCGGCGTGCTGCGCTCGGCGCTGGCGACGCACGCGGGCGAGGCGCAGGCCCCGCCGCCGGCCTGGGAGGCCGCCGCCCCCGGGCCGCGCACCCAGCCGCGCGGGCCCGAGCGCCCCCGGTACCCGTGCGTGGTTCCCTGGCAAACCAGGCCCTCCCGGCCAACCCGGTCACCCCAGTCGACCGGGACGGACCGCCGGCCGCGGCGCCGGGCCGTGCTGGTGGCCGTCGTGGCGGCGCTCGTCGCCGCGGGCGGATGGACGCGTCCGCTGTGGACGACACCCGCCGCGACCGCGAGCGGCGAGCGGCCCCCCGCCGCGCAGGACTGCGTCGTGCGGTACGTCGGGCACCGCACCGCGACGACCTTCGCCGCCCACCTGTCGATCGTCGGCGCCACGCAGCGGCCCTGGGTGCTGCGCTTCCGGGTTCCGCCGGGGCAGCTGGTCACGCAGGCACCCGGCACGAACTGGAGCCAGTCGGGCGCCGAGGTGACGCTGAGCGGCGACGGGCCGCTCGCCGCCGGGGCACCGGCCAGCATCGAGCTGAGCGGCGCGGTCGACCGGGCCGGCACCGGGTTTCCGACGGGCTTCCGCCTCGACGGGGCGTCCTGCCAGCGCATCGTGTCGATCCTCACGGTCGAGCCGACGGACCGCTGACACCGTCCGGCCGCACTGCATGGGCTCCGGCACGCTGTGGCCGCGAAGGACGGCGGGCTGCGGATGCGACGATGGAGCGATGTCCGAAGCCGACGCCGAGCCGCTCGTGGGTGCCCTGCTCGCGGTGAGCCGCACGATGGTGGCCCTCACCGCCCGCAGTCTCGCGGCGCTCGAGGTCGACGTCACGCTGCCGCAGTACCGGGCCCTGGTGCTGCTGGCGACCGGCCCGCGACGCAGCGCGGAGCTGGCACAGGAGCTGGGCGTGGCCGCCTCGACCCTGACCCGCATGTGCGACCGGCTCTGCCAGAAGGGCCTGGTGCGGCGCTTTCAGCGGGACGGCAACCGCCGCACGGTCTGGCTGGGGCTCACCGCGGCCGGGCGCGGGACGGTCGGCGCGGTCATGCTGGCGCGGCAGGAAGAGCTGCGCCGGATCGTCCGGGAGAGCGGGCTCGTCGCGTCGGGACGCACCCTCGATCTGCTGCATCGATTCGTGCGGGCCGGTGGCGAGCTACCCGACGACGAGTGGTGGCGGTGCTGGCAGCGCTCGGCCGAGGACGCCGCGCGGCTCAGCGTCGGCTGACGGCGTCCGATCGGCCGCCGCGCAGGTATTCCAGCGCCGAGACCTGGTCGGCGTGGATCGGCAGGACGTCGTGCAGGCACAGCATGCGTAGCGCGCTGGATACGCCGGGGCAGGCCCCGACCAGGCAGGTCCGGCCGCCGCTGCCGGCCGCGCGACGGGCCGAGCGGACCAGGACGTCGACCGCCGCAGAGCTGCGCCGCTGGACCGGGCTCACGTCGACCATCAGGTGCGGTGTCCGTTCGGGCTCGCCGCTGAGTAGGTCCCAGAGCTGTGCCTCGTCGGCGGGGAGCAGATCGCCGCGCAGGTAGATGGCGCGGACGTCGGACAGCACCTGGATCACCATGCGCTGCGACGAGCGCCCCGACGGCGTCACCGACGGCCGGTCAAGCGACCGGGCGCCGAGATGGGCCAGCGACGCCGCCGGCACGCACCGGCCGCACGTGTGCGGGCCGATCGCCAGGTCGCTGCCCCGCCAGCCGTCCTGGCTGAACAGGCCCCAGGCGAGCGCCCAGTCGGGCAGCGACGCGGCCAGGTTGCCGACCGTCCGGCCGCAGCCGTCGCAGACGAGGCTGAAGTCGGTGCCGTCGTGGCTCAGCAGGGCGGTCATCACACCCGCCTCAGCCGTCGACCGCGTACGCGGACCGCGTCGTGCACTTCGGGCAGCCGTGCGGTCCCTGCCGCGACCGTTCGCCGATCCAGCCGTGCCGCCTGACGAGGCTCCAGGCGAGCTCCCAGTTGTGCAGGTTGGCCCCGAGCCGATCGATCGTCGTCCCGCAGCCGTCGCACACGAGGCTGAAGTCCGTGCCGTCGGGATCGTGCAACACCGTCATGCCCCAGACCCCCCAGTTCGTCCGTCGGTCCGACCGGTTGCCATCCATCGTTGTCTCGGTGCCGTGACGAGACCTTGGCGGCACCATGACGGTTCGACGACAAAACGCGCCGCCCGGCGAGGCCCCGCCGCCGGCCAAACCGGCCCCGACGGCGTCGGAGGCGAAAGCGCTCTCAAGACAAACCAGCAGCTCAAGGCGGTGTTTGAGAGCGCTCTCTCAAATCTGGCATTGACAATGCTCACCGCTGTTGCGCATGATTCGCAAGGACCCCGTAAGACCCGCCACTCTCATCACGGAGTCCAATCCATGCGTCTTGTCAGAGGCCGGCCCGTCACAGCCGGCGCGATCGCCGTCGCGGTGGTCGCCACCGTCCTGACCTTCCTGACCCTTCCCAACGCCGAGGCCGCCACCCTCGGCTCCGGCAGCTACGCCACCGCCCGGCCGGCCGGCACCACCGGGCCGACGGGCTGCGGCAACCTCGCCACCAACCCGCGCCAGTACGTCACCGCCAACGCGCCCGCCGGCCCCGTGCCGACCAACGACTGGTGGTCGTCGCTGCTGTTCAAGCGCACCGACTGCGCGTACTCCGTGCCGCTGCACGCGCACCCGATGGCGTTCCAGCCCGCCGCCAACGGGCTCGGCGTCTCGTACACCACCACCGCCGCGATCTCCGGCACCGCCACCGGCCCCGGCGAGTACCACTTCCCGTACACCACCGAATTCACCCTCGGTGTGACCGGGCTGAACGCCCCGAACACGCTCGTCGACGGCTGGACCGACTGGACCGTCACCCCGTCCTGGTCCGACGGCGCCCGTACGCTCAAGGCCACGATCGGCCACGGCCTGCCGTTCGTGTACGCGCGCACGACCGGCGGCAACGCCCAGCTCACCTTCGCCGGCGCGCCCAGCGTCTGGTCCAACAGCGGCAACCAGGTCGGCTTCACCGTGCGCGGCCACGACTACGTGGCCTACGCCCCGGGCGGCGCCACGTGGAACGTCAACGGCACCGCGATCACCTCGACGCTCGCCGGGCGCGACTACTACTCCGTCGCGCTGCTGCCGACCACCCCGTCGACCCCGGCCGCCGAGCGGACCGCCCTGGCGAACACCTACGGGCAGTACGCGCACAACCACGTCACCGGGACCCGCGTCTCGTGGAGCTACAACCAGTCGGCGAGCGCGGTGAACGCGACCTACACGTTCACCACGACGGCCCGTGAGGGCAACGGCTCCGGCACCGTCATCGCGCTGTACCCGCACCAGTGGAAGAACCTCAGCGGCGCCACGCCGATCGCGCAGAGCTACGTCTCCCCGCGCGGGACGATGAAGATCCTCACCGGTGCCGGCGCGTTCACCACGGCCACGAAGTTCCAAGGTGTCCTGCCGGAGATCCCCGCCGTCGCCGACTCCTCCGGCGCGGATCTGAGCACCGTCGGCGGCTACCTCGACCAGGTCGCCACCGGCGATCCCCTGGCGGCCTTCGGCAACGACACCTACTGGACCGGCAAGGGCCTGGGCCGCGCCGCCCGCGCCGCCGAACTCGCCGACCAGCTCGGCCGCACCGCCCAGCGCGACGCGCTGCTGGGCGCGATCCGCACCCGGCTCACCGACTGGTTCACCGCCAGCCCTGGCAAGACGGGCCGGCTGTTCGCGTACGACCAGAACTGGGGCACGCTCATCGGCTACCCGGCCTCGTACGGTTCCGACGCCGAGCTCAACGACCACCACTTCCACTACGGCTACTACATCGCCGCCGCCGCGACCCTGGCGAAGTTCGACCCGGCATGGGCCGCGACGGCCGCCTACGGTGGCATGGTCAACCTGCTGATCCGCGACGCCAACAGCCCGGACCGGGGCGACCCGCTGTTCCCGTTCCTGCGGGACTTCGACATCTACGCCGGGCACGACTGGGCGTCCGGTCACGGCTCGTTCGCCGCCGGCAACAACCAGGAGTCGTCGTCGGAGGGCATGAACTTCGCCAACGCCCTGATCCAGTGGGGCATCGCCACCGGCAACACCGCCGTCCGCGACGCCGGCCTGTACATCTACAGCACCCAGGCGCAGGCGATCCAGGAGTACTGGCTGGACTCGTCGGACCAGAACTTCCCGTCGGCGTTCGGGCACAACACCGTCGGCATGGTCTGGGGCGACGGCGGCGCCTACGCCACCTGGTTCAGCGGCGAGCCCGAGATGATCCAGGGCATCAACATGCTGCCGGTCACCGGCGGCTCGTTCTACCTCGGGTACAAGCCGTCCTACGTGACCGTCAACTGGAACGAGATGGTGACGAACAACGGCGGGCCGCCCACGGTCTGGCAGGACGTACTGTGGTCGTTCCTCGCGCTCGGCAACGGTGACCAGGCTCTGGCGAACCTGCGGGCCAACCCGGGGTACACCCCGGAGGAGGGGGAAAGCCGCGCGCACACCTTCCACTGGATCCGCAACCTCGCCGCGCTGGGCCAGGTCGACACCACCGTCACCGCGAACACGCCGCTCTACGCGGTGTTCACGAAGAACGGCGCCCGCACGTACGCGGCGACCAACCTGAGCGGCGCGCCGGTCACCGTCACCTTCTCCGACGGCCGCACGCTCACCGTGGCCGCCGGGAAGACCGCGACGACCGGGGCGTACACCTGGGTCGGTGGCAACGGCACGAGCACCCCGCCGTCGTCTCAGCCGCCGTCCTCGCCGCCGCCGTCGTCTCAGCCGCCGTCGTCCCAGCCGCCGTCGTCGCCGCCGCCGTCGAGCCAGCCGCCGGTCGGCTCGAACCTCTTCTACCTGCGCGGCGGGCCGGCGCTGTCCACCTCGGCCGGCGCCGGGGCCACCACCCAGACGGTCACCGCCGCGAACGGCAACTGGGACGGCACCCCGCAAAACCCCGTCACCTACCGGACCTGCGGTATCACCGGCGCCCTGAACGGCGGCCAGACGCAGTTCACGCTCCACGTCGACGCCGGAACCGCGGTCGGACAGGGCATCCAGGCCCGCGTGTCGTACGACTTCACCGGCGGCGGCACGTACGGCCGGGTCGAGACCTACCGGTACTTCGCCACCGACCCGGTCGCCGGCACCGAGCAGTACACCCAGGCGGCCCAGCTCGCCTCGTCGACCGGCACCCTGTCGGCGATGAACCGCGGCTGCGTCCGGCTCGAAGTGTGGAACGCCATCGGCAACGCCCCGACCACGGTCCGGGTCGACGCCACGGCGGCGGACGGCCGCCAGTCCACGCTCACCATCCCGTACACCGTCAACTAACAATCCGTGCCTGGCGGGGCCGCGCGAACGCGGCTCCGCCCGGCGCGTGACGAACGCACCCGGGACGCGGTCAACGGACCACGCGGCAGACCAGCGGCGGCCGGGAACGCGCCGGCGGCCCGCGGCTCAGACGGACAGCAGCCGGTCGAGCAGCTGGTGGTATCGCAGCACCGTGTCCCGCATGCCCTCGGTGCTGTCCGACGATCGCGCGCCGACGCGTTCGAGCTGGTCCTCGCGGTCGTGGACGCTGTCGGCCAGGGCCCGCACGGCATCGTCCACCAGTTGCCGCGCCCCGGTGACGCTGCCTGGCGGGTCCTCGACGAAGTGCGTCTGCAGCTGGCGCCAGCGCTGCCGGAACTCGTCGGCCTTGGCCGGGTCCCAGATCCTCGGCTCGGGCCCCGGGGCCGGCTCCGGCCGCGCGCCGCCGGCGGTGGCCTGCGTGCGCGGTGGCGGTGGCTGCGCCACGGTTGGCGGCGGCGCACCCTGGGGCGGCGTGGGCGGGCGGGGTGGCGCCGGCATCGGCGGCGGTGGGGGCGTCTGGGACGGCGGCGCGGCCTGCGGCGGCGTCGGCGGCCGCGGTGCCGGGCCGGGTTGGCCGGGTTGGCCGAGATGGCTGGGTCCGGCCGGATCGGTCGAGTGGTCGTCACGCATCGCGATCCCGCCTTTCGTGCTCCTGCATTCTTTGTTTCTGCTGCTTTGTTTCTGCGCGGTTCCGCGCGGTGTCACTGCGCGGCGAATCAGCCGTGCCCGGTCGCCGGCCGGCCGCCCGGGGACTCGCCGAGCAGTTCCGCGAACAGCACGCGGTAGTGCATCAGCGCCTGGCGGAGCTGCTCCGTCGACGCCTGCCCGCGCTCATTCACCTTGTTGATCTCGTGTGCGTCGCGGTAGTGGTCGAGCGTCTCCGCGTGCTCCACGCTGAGGTCCTGGACGCGGGTGTCGAAGTCCTGGACGGGGTACCCGCGCTCGGCCATCACCTTCGTCACCAGCGCGTCGGCCTCACGGGTCGCGGCCTCCGGCTCCTCGACGAAGTGCGCCTGCGTGCGCGCCCACTGCTCGGCGTACTGCTGGCGCTCCCACGGGGCGAGTTCCTTGAGTTCCAGGGCGGCGTGGCGGCGCTCGCGCTCCTGCAGGTCACGTTCGGCCGCGCGCCGGCTGGGCTGCTCGGCGACCGCCCGGTCGTACTCGGGTCCGAAGCGGCGCCGCAGTGCCTTGGTGCGACGGTGCCGGCCGAGCGCCATCGTCGCGAGACCGGCGATCACCAGGACGAGCACGATGATGGCGATGGTGAGGGCCACGGTCGAGGACATCGCAAATCCCTTCGGGTTGGCCAGGAAAGACGCTAGCGCGCACCGGAGGCGGCCGGCCTCACCCCGGGCGGGGCCTACAACCGACCGGATCACGCGCGTCCGGGCGGTGCGCAACCCCGGGAAGCCGCGGCGCTGGACTCGGGCCGGCTGGCTGCCGGGTTCCTGACCGGCAGGCCGCAGCCAGCGGGACGGCCGGCGATGCACTGTTCATCACCATTCGAGGCGATTTTTGTGGGTAAGCCGAGGTCGCGCTACTTTCGCCGCATGCGACGGCGACATCTCCTCACCCTGGCGGCCGCGGGCGCGGTCGCCGGCTGTGCTCGCGGAGCCTTACCGCAGCGGGCCGACGGCGCGGTGGCCATCGAGGCGCCCGGCGGCGGCGCCTCGACCGGTCCGGCGGGGCTGGTGTTCCCGAAGGACTTCGGCTGGGGGGCGGCGACGTCGGCGTACCAGATCGAGGGCGCGGTGAAGGACGACGGCCGCGGGCCGTCGGTGTGGGACGTGTTCAGCCACGAGCCGGGCCGCATCCGCAACGGGGACACCGGCGACGTGGCCGCCGACCACTACCACCGGCTCGACGAGGACCTCGACCTCATGCGGGACCTCGGCCTGAAGTCGTACCGGTTCTCGGTCTCGTGGCCGCGGGTGCTGCCGACCGGCTGGGGCGCGGTCAACGCCAAGGGCCTCGACTTCTACCGCAGGCTCGTCGACGGGCTGCTCGCCCGCGGGATCGCGCCGGTGGTCACCCTGTTCCACTGGGACACCCCGCAGGCGCTGCAGGATCTCGGCGGCTGGGAGAACCGCGACTGCGCGAAGTGGTTCGCCGACTACGCGCACACGATGTTCACCGCGCTCGGCGACAGGGTGCCGACCTGGCTGACGCTCAACGAGCCGAAGACCGTCGTCGACGTCGGCTACACGGCCGGCACGCACGCCCCCGGCAAGCGGGACCGGCGGCTGGCCAACGTCGTCGGCCACCATCTGCTGCTCGGGCACGGGCTCGCTGTGCAGGCACTGCGCGGTACCACCGCCAAAGGCCGAATCGGCGCGGCCCTCAGCCTGTCGCCCACCTACCCCGACGACGACTCGGCGGCGGCACGCCGCCAGGCGACGATCGCCGACGGCGAGGAGAACCGCCGCTGGCTCGATCCCGTGCTGCTGGGGCGATACCCGCAGGACTGGCTGGCCACGCAGCCGGCCGACGCGCCGGTCCGCGCGGCGATCAAGGACGGCGACCTGGCCGTCATCAGCGCGCAGAGCGACCTGCTCGGGGTGAACTACTACGGCACCACCCACGTGACGGGCACCGGGAGCCGGGTCATGCGGCACCCGACGTCGCAGGCGACGTGGCAGGAGATCGACCCCAACGGGCTGTACGACCTGCTCACCCGCATCAAGCGCGACTACGGCGACATCCCGCTGACTATCACGGAGAACGGGATGGCGACGAAGAACGCGATGCTGGACCAGGACCGCATCACGTTCCTGCGCGATCACCTGGCCGCCGCCCACCGGGCCATCGCGGCGGACGTGAAGCTGGAGAGCTACCACCTCTGGTCGCTGATGGACAACTTCGAGTGGGCCGAGGGCTACACGCAACGCTGGGGCATCGTCAACGTCGACTTCGCCACCCAACGGCGGACCCACAAGGCGAGCGCCGACTGGTACAAGACCGTGATCGCCCGAAACGGCATCAGCTGACGTAGGTCAGCGTCAACCCCGGCGGCATGCTGAGATGCTGGGGTGACCGAAGAGACCGTACCCCGCCAGCGCACGCCCTCGTCCGACGTGTTCGCGTCAAGAATGTCGCGGGTGGCGCGATGGTGCGCCGGCGTCTCGCAGTCACGGGCGTTCGAGGTGGCGATCGTCATCGCCATCGGCGCGAACGCGCTCGTGCTGGGCATCGAGACCTACCCGGACCTCGGCACGGCCGACGTGCTGCTGGGCTCGCTGGAGTGGTGCTTCCGGCTCATCTTCTTCGCCGAGATCGCGATCCGGATCCTGGCCTTCGGGCGCCGGCCCCAGGACTTCTTCAAACAGGGCTGGAACGTCTTCGACTTCATCGTCATCGCCGCCGTGTTCATCCCCGGCCTGCACGGCGACCCCGCGGCCCTGCGGGTGATCCGCATCGCCCGGGTGGTGCGGCTGGTGCGCTTCTCCCCCGGGCTGCGCACCATCGTGGCCGCCCTGCTGCGCAGCCTGCCCGGGGTCGGCGGCTTCCTCGCGCTGGCCCTGGTGACCTTCTACGTGTACGGGATGGCCGGCTGGCTGATCTTCGGCAAGACCTACCCGGCGGAGTACGGCACCATCGGCCGGGCCGTGCTGACCCTCTTCGTGCTGCTCTCGCTCGAGACGCTGCCGGAGCTGATCGAGCAGGGCATGGCGATGTCGCCCTGGACGCTGGTGTACTACGTCAGCTACGTGCTCATCACCGTGAACCTGCTGGTGAACATCCTGATCGCGGTCATCGTCAACTCGATGGAGGAGGCCCGCCGGCTGGAGATGACCGAGGGGCTGGCCGCCGACTTCGACGAGGACGGCGACGGCGTGCCCGACGAGATCGACCGGATCGTGATCAGCCGGCGCCTGGACGATCTGCGGACGCTGCTGGTCGAGCTGGAACGGGACCTGCGTATCGACCGCGACGAGGGCCGCCCGAGAGCGGCCCCCGATCGCTGAGCGGGATGCCGGGGTCGTACCGCGGTTCAGCCCTGCCGCAGCGCGGGCAGCGGGATCGGGATCTGATGCGCGGTGGCACCGGCGCCGACGCCGCCCTCGCAGCTGTTGGGCGGCGCGGTGCTGACGCCCCTGGTCGAGGGCAGTTCCGCAGCCCAGAACATGAACCCGAGCATGCCGGTCGACTGCACGAACGCGCCGGTCGAGCGCTGCACCGAGTTGGCGAAGTCGGTGCACTCGGGCCGGACCTTGCTGCCCTCGGCGATGTACAGGCTGCCGGTGAACTTCGCGGGTGCCAGCGGCGGGATCGGCGGCGCGAACTGCGGCTTGCCGTCGATGTGCTCCTGCCAGCTCGTGGTCACGGCGCTGGCCGAGGGCTGCTTGGACGGCACCATCGCGTTGGCGTAGTCGAGCACGGGCACGTCCGTGCGCAACCAGTCGGCCGTCGCCTTGCGGTCGATGTCGATCAGCCAGCGGGCACCCGCGGCGACGTCGATGGTGAGCCGGGCGGCCGGGTTGGCGCCGGTCGCGTCGTAGGGCAGGGCCGCGCGGTAGGTGTCGATGAACGTCTGCAGGCCGGCGAGCTTCGGCGACGAGTTCTGCTCGTAGTCGATCTCGATGCCGACGCCGAGGCGCTGCGCTACCGCGACGGCGTTGCGCGCCAGCTGCGCCGGGTTCTCGGCCAAGGCGCTGTCCCAGGCACTGGTGTACGTGATCCCCCCGATCGACAACATGACCCGTACACCACGGCTGGTGAAGTAGTTGACGATGTCCGGCGTGATGCCCTTCGGCACGCCGGCGCTGGTGGTGGCGTCGTCGGTGAGATGCAGCAGCTTCGCCGGCTGCAGGAAGCTCAGCACGACCACGTTGACGGAGGGCCGGCCGTCGCCGCGGTCGATGAGCCAGTGGTTGCGGCTGTCGAACTCGCTGACGGTGCGGACCGTGCCCCAGATACAGGCGTCGTTGCCGCAGTGCCAGGCGCCGTACACCTGGATGGGACCGCCCGCGGCGGAGGCGGGTGCGGCCGGCGCCACGATGAACGCCGCGAACAACAGGACAACTGCCAAGACTCGACGCATAGGGTGCTCCCTCGACCACGAGCCGTTAATTGGACGGGACATTAACGGTTGGATCGACGGCTGTCACCGCACTGTGAAAACCACCCCAAACCCGTAATGCGCGCGCGACGCGCATCGCTTCTTATGGATGGATGGCCGTCCCGTATCGGGCGTCAGGCGCGCCGCCGCCCGGCGCCGGCGGCGACCCATAGGGCCCGGTCGGTCATCCGGGCGAGGGCGTCGCTCATGGCGACACCCACCGCCGCGACGCCCAATCCGAGCAGGAACGCCCGCAGATTCCCCTCACGCATCGCCGCTCGCCTCCGACCGGTCCGGGGCCGATCGCCCCGGCACCGGCTACGACGATGCCACCGGGGCTGCGGCAACGGTCGAGGCCGAGCGCCCGGACCGGCGGGCCGAACGTCCCGGATGGCCGGATGCCCGTGGTGCACGTCACCGGCGGGCGAGGCGCGCCAGCAGCCGGTGGATGTGGCGTAGCGCGCCGACCAGTGCGGCGCGGCGGCGGGCCAGACCCGGCGTCGTCGTCGGCGCCGGCACGGTCGCCGCCTCGTCGGCGGTGCGCAGCACGAGGTTGACGAGAAACGGCTCGGCGATGTCGGCTTCGTGGACCCGGCGGTCGATGTCGTGCCCGGCCTGCGCGTCGGGGGCGGCGAGCAGGAGCGCGGCGAGGTCGAATCCGGCCAGGTAGAGCCCGGCGTCGGCGAAGTCGGTCAGGGCGAGCCGCCGGGACGGCAGCTGGACGACGCTGCGCGGGGTGAGGTTGCCGTGGGCGAACGTCCGGTCGGCCCGGCAGCGGTCCAGCAGGTCCCGCAGGCGGCAGGCGTCGCCGGCGGAGAGGTGGCCGCCCTGCACGTGCCGGGCGATCCAGGCGTCGTAGTCCACGGCCCAGGCGTCGACCTCCTCGGGGGCGGGCCGCCAGGCGGACAGCAGCGCCGCGGCCTGGATCAGGCGGGCCCAGTGGGCGCGGTCGCTAAGCGGCGGATCGTCCGGACCGCCCTGCAGCGGCTCGCCGACGGCCCGGCTGACGACCAGCGTCCGGTCGTCGTGCCAGCGGTGCTCGTCGGCGAGCACCAGCGGCGGGGTACGCCGGAAGGCCTGGGCCACCTCGCGCCGGCGGCGGAACCGGTGCACGGCGGTCGGATCATCGGCGGTGCGAATGATCACCGCCACGGACTCGCCGTGCCAGCGCCCGGACAGCACCGCGTCCGCGCCGTCGGTGCGCAGCGGCTGCCGACGATCCAGCGTGGCGCCCGCCGGGAGCCGCCGCGGCGTCCACAGGTCACTGCGGGTCACCGGCGGCGGGGACGGGCAGCGTGGCGCCGGGCCGGTGCGGTGTCCCGGCACCGGCTCGGGCGCCGCCGGGCCCGCGCTCAACGCGAGCAGCTTGCGGTCGCAGCGGGCGGCGATGCCCTCGAGCGTGGCGAGTTCCTGCGCTGTCCATGCCCGCGGCCGCGAGTCGATCGCGGCCAGGGCACCCAGCACGTGGCCGCCGCGGCCGCGGACCGGGACGCCGGCGAACGCGGTGACGCCGAGGTTGCGGATCGCGTCGCTGGTGTGCAGGACCGGGTCGCGGCGCGCGTCGGTGATCGTCAGCCGGGCCTGGGCGCCCACGACGTACTGGCAGATCGAGTGGGTCAGCGGCGTCTCGCGCCGGTGCTGGCAGAGCTCGGGCAGGCCGGCCGCGCCGGGCAGGATCTGGCGGGTGCGCTCGACGAGCACGACGAGCACGATCGGCACCCCCAGGACTCGGCGCGCGTAGGCCACGATGTGATCGAACCACGGGTGTGGGACGGCGCCGAGCCCGGTCGCGGCCACCGCATGCAGCCGAGCCACGTCGTGGATCGCGGTAGCGGTGCCCAGCACGTCGATCACGACTACTCCGGTGCGGATCGCAGTGGTCAGCTTGAGGCTCTCATGCTGGTGTATCTCGCCGAAGTTTGCGCGGGTATCCGCCGCGCGGCCACGATTCGGCGCGTTCGGCACCGGCCGTCACGCGGCACTCGTGGCCTGCACCATCCACAGCCGGAGCACATCAATTGATCGGACAGACATCGATAGACGTACAGCTCTTCTCCGCATCACCGTTCCGGCAGGATTCCATGCGATCGGCGCAACCGATGGACAGACCGTCACGTGGTGTTGCATGGTCGGCTTGACGGCCCGTAGCCATGTGGTCGCAATCGGGCGTAGCCGTCGCGGATCGTTGGCGAGGTTGGGAGACCGACGCGATGGACCGCACATCCCCGCACCGCGGCTGTCGCCCCTGGCGCCCGGACGCCGGGCCCCACCGCCAGGCGCACCGCACCGCGCCGATACAGCGATGTCCGACGGTCGTCAGATCCTGATGGATGACCTACCCGGGCGGATGAACGCGAGCGGCGTGTACCTGCGCCGACAGCGGCTGCTGTCGGCGCTCAACGCCGCGAGCGACGCGGCGGTCAGGACGGTGTACGGCCCCGCCGGTGCCGGCAAGACCATGCTGCTGCTGGACTGGCTGGATCAGCTTCCCCCGCTCGCGCCGGCGGTGTACGTGGAGCTGACCGGCGCCAACACCGCGCGGGTGCGGTGGCGGCAGGTCAAGACCACCGGCGCCTCGGGAGGCACGGGCGGCGCGTGGCCGAGCGGGCCGTGGCCACGTGACCTCGATCCGGCCGGCGGCGGGCTGCTGAGCCTGCCCGAGGCCGCCGGCATGCTGGACCGGCTGCCGGCCGCCGACGCTGGCCCGCGGGACGAGCCCGCCACCGTCGTGGTCGACGGCATCGACGCGGTCACCGACCCGCGCATGCTGGACCGGCTCATCGGCGGGCTGCTGCGGCACCGCGCGCCCGGAACCGCCCAGGCCCGCAAGCCGGCCGTGCAGGTCGTTCTCGCAGGCCGGCACCCGCCGGACCCGCCGGGCCTGCCGAACCTGGGCCACGCGGCGCTGCCGGCGGACGCCGCCTTCGATCCGCGGGAGCTGCAGCTGACCTGCGCCGAGACCGCACAGCTGTGCGCGCTGCGCGGTCTGGACGCCGCGCCGGCCGACGTACGCCACCTCTACGCGGTCACCGGAGGCTGGGCCGCAGGCGTCGCGATCGCCATCGACACGCTCCAGAACGGCCCCTATGACATGCAGCAGCACCTCGACGAGATCCTGCGCACCGGGGCCGATCTCGACGCCTACGTCGAGGACGACGTGCTGGCCGGGCTGGCGCCGGACCAGCGCGACGCGGTCGAGGCGGCCAGCATCCTCGCCACGGTCAACGCCGAGCTGCTCACGGCGCTCACCGGCCGGCCGGACAGCGCCTCGCTGCTGGCCGCCCTCGCCGAACACCGTCGCGTGTTCGTGGAGCTCGACGACGTCTCGGGCTGGTACGGCCTGCCCCGGCTCTGGCGCGCGGCGCTGCACCACAGGCTGCTCACCACGGCCCCCGATCGGCTCCACGACCTGCACCGCACCGCCGCCGCCTGGTACGCCGAGCACCGCCAGCCGGCCGAGGAGCACCGCCACGCCGCGGCCGCCCTCGACCAGCCCATCGGCGAGCCCCGGGCCCGTGCCCGCGGGACCGGGGCGGACACCCGGCGTCGCCCGGGCACGGCCGCCGGTGCCCTGTTCGAGTACGCCTGGCTGGCCCTGCAGGCGGGCGACCCGTTCGAGGCCCGCCAGCGCCTCACCGCGGCGCTCAGCGGACCGGCCGACGGCGGCGCGGCGCCGCGGCTGAAGGCGACCCGGATGGGCGCCCTCGCCGACCACCAGCAGGGCCTACTGCGGGCGGCCGCCCGCGCCGCCGCCGACGTGCGCGCCACGCTGCACCGCCACGGCGTCGCCGACTCCCGCGACGAGGGATGGGCGCTGCTCACCCTCGCCGCCGTCGCCGTGCTGCGCGGCCAGCCCGAGCGGGCCCACCGCCGCCTCGACGACCTGCTCGTCCAGAACTGGCCGCCGGACCCGGCGCTGCTGGCCGGCGAGACCTTCCACCGGCTGCTGGCCACCTACCAGACGGGCCAGCCCGCCGCCGCGCTGGCCGCGGCCGAGCGGCTCATCGCCGAGGACGCCGACACGCTCGTGCTGCCCGGCTGGGCCCCGCGGGCGGCGCGCATCGAGCTGCTCACCGCCCGCGGTTTCATCCACGACGCCGGCCGCCACCTCGACGCCGACGCCGACCGGTTCCCGCCGGTGGTCGCGGCCCTCGCCGCGGCGAGGATCGCCCTGGCCACCGCCCACCGCCCCGGCACCGAGGCGGAGCGGATCCTCCGGCCGTTCCTCGGCGAACGCGAGGTCTGCCTGGTGCACGCCGTCGAGCTGCGCCTGCTCATCGCCGCCGGGGCCCGCCGGGCGGGCCGCCCCGCCGTCGCCGAGCGCTTCGACCGGGACGCCACCACCCTGGCCTCCGGCGAACAGCTGCGGCATCCGTTCATCGTCCTGCGGCTGCTGGCGGGCGCCACCCGCGCCGCCCCGCCACCGCCGAACGGCGCACCGGCCGCCCACGGCCCGGGCGAGCGTCCCGAGCTGACGCAGGCCGAGTCGAGCGTGCTGGGCATGCTCGTCGGCTTCCTGACCGTCGGCGAGATCGCCGGCGAACTGCACCTGTCGCCGAACACCGTGAAGACCCACCTCGCCGCGGTCTACCGCAAGCTCGGCGTCCACCGCCGCCGCGACGCCGTACGCCGCGCCCGCGAGCTCGACCTGCTCTGACGGCGAGACGACCGGGGCGTCAGCCGACCGCGGTGCCGACCAGCGACCCGATCCCGAAGGTGACGGCCATCGCCAACGCACCGCCGAACACCAGCCGGGCGACCGCGCGCCGGGCGGGCGACCGGCCCAGCCGGGCGCTGACATAGCCGGTCAGGGCCAGCGCGGCGACGACCACGACGATGGCGACGGGCACCCGCACCGCCGGCGGCGGCAGCAGGATCGCCGCGAGGGGCAGCGCTGAGCCGGCCGTGAACGCCAGGGCCGAGGCGGACGCGGCGTGCCACGGGTTGGTCAGCCCGTCGGGGTCGATGTGCAGCTCCGCGTCGGCGTGCGCGTTGAACGCGTCTTTCGCGGTCAGCTCCTCGGCGACGAGCCGCGCGGTGGCCGGCGTGAGCCCCTTCGCCTCATACAGCCCGGCCAGCTCGGCGAGCTCCTGCTCCGGGTAGTCGGCCAGCTCGCCGCGCTCCTTGGCCAGCAGCGCCCGCTCGGTGTCGCGCTGGCTGCTGACCGACACGTACTCGCCCAGCGCCATCGACACCGCCCCGGCCACCAGCCCGGCGATCCCGGCGGTCGCGATCGCCGGAGCGGAGGTCGTCGCGCCGGCCACCCCGACCACGAGCCCGGCCGTGGAGACGATCCCGTCGTTGGCCCCGAGCACCCCGGCCCGCAGCCAGTTGAGCCGCTCAGAGATCCCGGTGTCGTGGGCCTCGCCTGGGTGACCGGCCGTGCTCTGCTCGCCGCGACGCATGCGACCACTCTAGATCGCCCTCGATCCGCCGCCTCAACGGCGCGGCGGCGCCTGGCGCTCGGCCGGGGTCGAGGTGATCCGGCCCTGCCAGGCGGCCTTCGCGCCCGAGTCGCCGATGCGGTAGATGTCGAACACCGCCAGCCCGGCCACCGCGACGGCGACCACGGTGATCACGGCCGTCACGGCGGTCGACCCCGGCGCCAGTACGCGCCGGGAGAGCAGCGTGCGCCGGTCGCCGGCCTCGCGCTGGCGCCACCAGATCGCCAGCGCCGTCGCCGCCACCGCCAGCGCCGCCCACACCGCGGTGTCGCCGAGCTCGGTGTGGTCGCGCAGCACCACGCTGCTCGGCACGCGCCGCTCGAGCCACTCGCCGGCGTCGGTGGTGACCGGTGTCAGCGCCACTGTGGCGGCGGCAAGCACGAGGTTCGCCCCGGCCAGGCTCCGGCGGGCGGCCGGCCAGGCCGCGGTGAGCACGAGCAGCAGCGCCGACAGCGGCAGCAGCACCACGATGGCGTGCACCAGCAGAACGTGGGCCGGCAGGCCGTTCACGGTCGTCACGAGGGTTTCCTTTCCAGCGCGTGCCTCGCGCCGCGCTCCCGGCAGAGATTAGGCAGCCGATTCTTAGGGTTCTCCAATCTGCGGCGGTCACGCTGGCCCATGTCGCCGGAGCGGGATGGAGGATCGGGTCCTGGCTGCCGGCGCGGTATGCGGCTCGCGACGACCCGGCGGGCCTGCGCCGGCTGGTGCCCGACGTCGCCGAGCACGAGGTCTTCCTGTGCGGTCCGCCGCCGTGGATGGCCGCGGTACGCGCGACCCTGGCCGCCTGCGGGGTGGCCGCCGAGCGCATCCACACCGAGGAGTTCGCGTGGTGATGACCCGTCAGCCCGGCCCGGGCCGCGTTGTGCTGTTCGCGGCGGCCACCGCCGCCGGGCTGATCCTGCTCTTCAGCTACCGGACCAGCCTCGGCGGCACAACCCCGTCGCAGGCCAGCGGGCGTGCAGGCCCCGGGAGTGGTGCCCGAGACGGCGCCGCCGTCCGCCCCGTCGGCGTCGGGGACGGCCACGCCGGCAACGGCGGCCCCGACGGCGCGCAGCACGACGGCCAACGGCAGCGTCGCGCAGACCCGGTGGGGACCGGTGCAGGTCCAGGTCAAGATCACCGGCGGGCGGATCGCGGACGTGCTCGTGCTGCAGCGGCCGTCCGGCAACAGCCGCGACGAGCAGATCAACTCCCTCGCCCTGCCGCGGCTGCGCGCCGAGGTCCTGCGGGCGCAGAGCCCCCGGATCGACACCGTCTCCGGCGCCACGTTCACCAGCGCCGGCTACATCGAGTCACTCCAGGCGGCCCTGGACAGCGCGCACTTCGGGCGATGAGGGAGGGTGGGCGCATGACGGATCCGGCCCTCGACGGCCCGCGCCTGCTCGTCGTCGAGGACGACCGGCCGCTCGGCGCGCTGCTGCTGCGGATGTTCCGCGCGCAGGGCCACGAGGCCGAGCTCGCCGAGGACGGCCAGCGCGGCCTGCACCTGGCGCTCACCCGGGAGTACGACGTGCTGGTCATCGACCGCGGCCTGCCCGCGATCGAGGGCCTCGACCTGCTCGGGCGGCTACGCCGGTCCGGGGTGACGACCCCGGCGCTGATCCTGACCGCGCTCGGCACCCTCGCCGACCGGGTCGATGGGCTCGACGGCGGCGCCGACGACTACCTCGTGAAGCCGTTCGAGGTGCAGGAGCTGATGGCCCGCATCCGGGCGCTGGCCCGCCGCTCGCCCGCGCCGGCCGTGACGATCGGCCGCGCCGGGTTCGACCTGATCACCCGGGCCGTGACGCTGCCCGGCGGGAGCCGCGTCACGCTATCGGGCCGGGAGAGCGACCTGCTGCGGCTGCTGGCCCAGGACCCGGCGCGCGTCTTCACCCGCGACGAGATCGTCACCCGGGTCTTCCCCGAGTCCAGCACCGACTCGCTGGTCGACACCTACGTGCACTACCTGCGCCGCAAGCTCGGCGCGGACGCCGTTCGCACCGTCCGTGGCGTCGGCTACCGGCTGGGCGCGCTGTGAGGACGCCGGCCGCGACGCCCGGCGAGGCCGCGGACCGGGCGATGCTCGCCCGGGCCCGTCTGGTGCTCGGGCTGCAGGCGGCCGCCGCCATCACCATCAGCCTGCTGCTCGTCGGGTCGCTGGCCCTCTTCGTCGTGCGGCGCGGCCAGTCCTCGCAGATCGAGAACGTGCTGCGGCACACCGCGGCCACCGAGGAGGACGTGATCGACCCACCGCCGGGCGTGTGGCTGTTCGACCAGGCACCCGACGGCTCGGTGACGGGCTCGCCCGGCGCACCCGACGGGCTGCCCGACCACGCGGCGATCGCCCAGGTGCGGGCCGGCGGCACGGCCGGCACCAACGATCTCGACACCGAAGACGGAGACTTCCGGGTGCTGACCGAGCGGCGCGGCGACCACGTGGTGCAGGTCGTGGCGAACCTCGGCAACCAGCACGCCGAGCAGCGCCGGCTCCTGGCGGCCCTGGGCCTGTCCGAGCTCGCCGGGCTGGGCATCGCGTTCGTGTTCGCCGTGGTGCTGGCCAGACGGGCCACCGCACCGCTGGTCGACGCACTGAGCCGGCAACGGCGCTTCGTCGCCGACGCCGGCCACGAGCTGCGCACCCCGCTGACCCAGCTGCACCTGCGGGCCCAGCTGCTGCACGCGGACCTGCGGGCCGGCACCACCGGACCGTCCGTCACCGACGACGTCGAGCAGCTGGTCGTCGGCACCCGACGGCTCGGCGAGCTCGTCGAGGACCTGCTGATGTCCACGCAGCTGCCCAACCGGCCGGGCGAGACCGCACCGGTCGACCTCGCCGCCGTCGCCGCCGGCGTCGTGGCCGAACACGCCAACCGGGCGCGGGAGCAGGGCGTCGAGCTGACCCTGGTGCCCGACGCCGCCGGCGCTTCCACGGTCCGCGGCCGAGCGGTCGCGCTGCGCCGGGTCGTCACCGCGCTGGTGGACAACGCGCTGAGCCACACCCCGGCCGGCGGGCACGTCACCGTCGAACTGGCGTCGATCGGGTCGCCGCGGCGGGTCAGTCTGGTCGTGCGGGACGACGGCTTGGGGTTCGATCCGGCCGACGCCGAGCGCCTGTTCGCCCGGTTCGCCCGAGGCCACGGCGACCATCGCCGCTTCGGGCTGGGCCTGGCACTGGCCCGCGAGGTGGTGACCGGGCACGGCGGCACCATCGAGGCCTGGGGCCGGCCCGGCGAGGGCGCCGCCTTCACCGTGGTACTGCCCGCGGCGTCGGCCTGAGTCGCTGCACGCATCGACCGGATCACCGTCGGCACACGCCCGGGCCCGGGCCAGGCGGCCGCCTGGTAGGTTCCGCTGACCGACATTGGCGGCCCGGACCTCGACCCGGCAGACTGGCGCTGAAGGAACGGAGACGGGATGACCGAGCAGGCGGGCATCGGCCGACCCGACGAGCAGGACCGCGTCGATGTCCGGTTCGTCGCGGTGGCGCGCCTGGAGCTCGACGAGTTGCTCGAGCAGCTGGTCGAGCGCATCCGCGACGTGCAGAGCACCCAGGGACGGCTGCGCGGGCTGCTGCGCGCCAACCTCGACATCGCCCAGGGCATGGACCTGGAGCACGTGCTGCGCCAGATCGTCTCGGCCGCGAAGAACCTCGTCGACGCCCGATACGCCGCGCTCGGCGTGATCCAGGACGGCCACCTGGTGCGGTTCCTGCACGAAGGCATGGACGACGCCGTGGTGCGCCGGATCGGTCACCTGCCCGAGGGCAAGGGCGTGCTCGGCGCCCTGGTCGAGCACCCGCACCCGGTCCGCCTGGCGGAGATCGGCGACCATCCGACGTCGGTCGGGTTCCCGGAGGGGCACCCGCCGATGCACAGCTTCCTCGGGGTGCCGATCCGGGTCCGCGACCGGGTGTTCGGCAACCTCTACCTGTCGGAAAAGCAGGGCGCCGCCGAGTTCAGCCGCGACGACGAGGAGGTCGTCAAGGCCCTCGCGGGCGCCGCCGGCATCGCGATCGAGAACGCGACGCTGTTCAGCGAGGCGCGCCGCCGCCGCGACTGGCAGGAGGCGATGACCACCGTCACGACGACCCTGCTGGAGGGCGCCGACAGCGACCGCGCGATGCGGGCCCTCGCCGAGTGCGCGCTTCGGGCGGCCGGCGCGGCCGGGGCCGCGTTCAGCGCGGCGCCCGGCGACGGCTCATCCGACCTGCGGGTGAACGTGGGCGTCGGCCTGCTCGAGCCGTGGCACGGCCGGTCCGCGCCGATCGGCGGCTTCCTGACCGAGGGTGCGCTGTCCACCCTCGATGCGACGCTCGTCACCGAGCCGGCGGCCGACCCACGCACCACGGCCGCCCTGGAGCTGGTAGCAGACCTGGGCTCGACGATCGTCGCCCCGGTGATCGGCGACCGGGGCGTGCACGGCGTACTCACCGTGGCCCAGCGCCGCGGCGGGGCGCAGCTCACGCGAGCCGACCTGGAGATGATCCAGGCGTATGCCGCGCACACCGGCCTGGTGCTTGACGTCGCCGCCCTGCGCCGCGAGAACGAGCACATCCGCGTCCTCGAGGACCGCCAGCGCATCGCCGGCGACCTGCAGGAGACCCTCATCCGCGACCTGTTCGGCCTGGGGCTGTCGCTGCAGGGCGCCGCCGCCCGCATCGCCAGCCCGGACGCGCGCTCCGCGCTCGCCGCCAGCGTCGACGAGCTCGACCGCATCATCCGCGGCGTGCGCACCGCCGTATTCGCGATGGAGCCGCGGGGCGGATCGTCCGGCTGACCCGCCGCCTCCCGGCGTCACCCCTGTGGCCCGATTTCCGGATGACGCCGTCCCCGCCGGTGCGGTGATCCCTACCGGTGCGGGCCCCGTTCGCGGAACGCTGGAAGGGAACTCGCGTCCTCGCGCGGCGAGGACATCGAGCGGCACACCGCGACGGAGAGGGTGCCATGGGTACGGACACGAGAGTGGTCGTCGGCGTCGACGGCTCCCCGGAGAGCTTCGAGGCCCTCACGTGGGCCGCCTGCGACGCGTCGCGCCGGCACCGGCCGCTGCACGTCGTCCACGCGTTCCAGTTGCCGACCGTGTACGGCCCGTTTCCGCCACCGGTGCCCTCGCCGTACGACGACGAGACACGCGCGGCGGCCGAGCGGATGCTCGCCGGGTCGGTGGCTCGGGCGCGGACGCTCGCGCCGGGCCTCGCGGTCACCAGCGACATGCCCATGCGGCAGCCGGCCACGGCCCTCCTGTCCGCCGCCGAGCACGCCGACACGGTGGTGGTCGGCAGCCGCGGCCTCGGCGGCTTCGCCGGCCTGCTGCTCGGGTCCGTCAGTATCGCGGTCTCCGCACAGGCCGCCTGCCCCGTCGTCGTCACCCACCATGGCGGCGGGCGGCCCGACACCGCGGCCGGCCGGATCCTCGTCGGCATCGACGCCGCTCACGACGCCGAGCGGGCGCTGCGGTTCGCGTTCGAGCAGGCGGCGGCCCGCCGCACCGGCCTCACCGCCGTCTACGCCCACGTGTTGTCGAGGTTCGCCGCTCGCAGCCGGATACACGCGCCGGGGCACGAGCCAGACGACCTGCGCGAGGACGAGCGCCGGGCGCTGGCGGAGTCGACGTGCGGCTGGTCGGAGCGCTACCCCGACGTCGACGTCCAGCGCACGGTGCTCGACGGCTCCCCGGGGGTGGTGCTCACCGAACTGTCAGCCGGCGCGCAGCTGCTCGTCGTGGGCTCGCGCGGCCATGGCGGCCTCGCCGGCATGCTGCTGGGCTCGGTGAGCCAGGCGGTCGTCCGGCACGCCGAGTGCCCGGTGGCCGTGGTCCACTGACCGGGCACGCCCCGCAGGTCTCACACGTGCGCGGGGAGTGACCGGCGTCGTCGTCACACCGGGGCCTGGGACAGGTCGAGCAGGCGAATGCGGGTGGCCTGCATGCGCGCCACGACGACGGCCATGAAGCGCTTGATGAGCTCGTAGCCGAGTTCCGGATCGGCGTCGCACAGCCGGCGCACGCCCGGACCGTCGAGCGCGATGGCGAGCACCGGGTCGACGGTCACCGCACCGAAATGCCAGCGGTACGGCGGGAAGAGCCAGGACCATCCGACGACGGTGCCGGGCCCGATCGTCTCGACGACGACGTCGCCGCGGCCGGGCACCCGGATGTCCAGGTTGACGTGGCCGTCACGGACGAGCCAGAAGCGCTCGGCCCGGCCGTTCTCCTCGAAGATGCGGGTCCCGGCCTTGAACGGGGCCCGGCACCCCCAGCGCGACAGGCGCTCGACGTGCTGCGGCGACATGCCCGCGAGGAACGGATGAGTGACCATCAGATCGTACGTGGTGGTGATCATGTCGGCTCCTCGGTGGTCGCGGGCGGGTTGACGTCCAGGGCGTGCAGCTCCGCGGTCACGTCGATGCCGGCCGGGCACCAGCAGATGCAGCGGCCGCAGCCGACGCACCCGGACTCGCCGAGCGAGTCGTGCCGGATGGGCGGACCCGCGGCCGAACTCACGGTCGAGTAAGGGAGCCGTTTCGTTCCATGTTTCCCCATGACACCCGCGCCGAACCGGGCCCGAGTAGGGCCGTTCGGCCCTACTCGGCGGGACGGGTGCTCAGCGGCCGCCCGGGGCCGGGTTCGGGGCTCGATTGAACCTGGTGCCCGCCGTGGCGTGACCTTCGCCCCTGAACCGAACACCGTCCGGCCGCCATCGTGGAATCATGACGGCCCCTACGACGATCGTCCCGTCCGGACTCACCGATGCCGAGGTCGCCGAACGCCGGCGCCGGTTCGGCCGCAACGAGCTTCCCGTCGCCAGGCCACCCTCCGTCGCGGTGCGGGTCGGCGCGCAGCTGCGCGACCCGCTCGTCATTGTGCTGCTCGCGGCCATGGTGGTGACCGCACTGCTGCGCGACGTCAGCGATCTCATCGTCATCCTGCTGGTCGTCGTGCTCAACACGGCCGTCGGCGTGGTGCAGGAGATCCGGGCCGACCGCGCGGTGGCGGCGCTGCAGCACATGGCCGCACCGTCGGCCCGGGTCCGCCGCGACGGCGCCGACACGACCGTCCCGGCCGCCGAACTCGTGCCCGGCGACGTGGTCCGCGTCGAGGCCGGCGACATCGTCCCGGCCGACCTGCGCGTCGCGCGGGCCGTCCGGCTGTCCGTCGACGAGGCGGCCCTGACCGGCGAGTCGATGCCGGTGACCAGGAGCGACGGAGAGGAGCTGGCCGCCGGTACCGTCACCGCCACCGGCCACGCCGTCGGCGAGGTGACCCGCATCGGCGCCGACAGCGCCCTCGGGCGCATCGCCGCCCTGGTGTCCGGGCAGCCGCGCCGCGCGACGCCGCTGCAGCGGCGACTCGCCGGGCTCGGCAAGGTCTTGGCCGTCGTCGCGATCACGCTGTCCGGCGTGGTGCTCGCCGTGGGCGTGGCCCGCGGCGAACCGTTCGGTGAGATGCTGCTCGCCGCGGTCAGCCTCACCGTGGCGGCGGTGCCCGAGTCGCTGCCGGCCGTCGTGACCCTCGCCCTGGCGCTCGGCGCGCACCGCATGGCCCGGCAGGCGGCCATCGTGCGCCGCCTGCCCGCCGTGGAGACCCTCGGCTCCATCACGACGCTGGCCACGGACAAGACCGGCACGCTGACCGAAGGCGTGATGAGCGTCGACCGGCTGCTGCTGCCGGATCTCGCGGCCGTCACGCTCACCGGGCGGGGGTACGACCCGGACGGTACCGCCGCGCCGGCACCCGACCCCCGGGCGCGACGGCTCGCCGAGGCGATCGTGCTGTGCAACGACGCCGGCCTCGCCCCGCCCGACGGCGAGCATCCCACGTGGCGGCCGGTCGGCGACCCGATGGAGGCGGCGCTGCTCGTCGCCGCCGCCCGCTGCGGCGTCGGGCTCGACGCCCGCGACCTGTTGCCCCGCGTCGACGAGGTGCCGTTCGACGCGGACCGGCGGCGTATGACCACGGTCCACCGCCGTCCGGCCGGCGGCTACGTCGTCGTGTGCAAGGGCGCCCCCGACGTCCTGCTGCGCCCCGGCGGGCCGCTGCGCATCGGCGAGGAGGACCGGCGGCGGGCGGTCCTCCTCGCCGAGGCGGCCGCGGAGCTGTCCGGGTCCGGCTACCGCGTGCTGGCCGTGGCCGGGGCGCACCGCGCCGACCGGCCCGCCGTCGACGACGCCGAGCACGACCTGGACCTGCTCGGCCTGGCGGTGCTCGCCGATCCGGTCCGCCCGGAGACGGCGGCGACCGTGGCGGCGTTCCACGACGCCGGCATCGACCTCGTCCTGATCACCGGCGACCATCCGGCGACCGCCGCCGCGATCGCCGACCGGGTCGGCCTGACCGACGGGCCGCCGCGCGTGGCCACCGGCGACGCGGCCGGCACCGCCGACCCGGGCACCACCGTGTACGCCCGGACCAGCCCGGAACAGAAGCTCACCATCATCCAGCGCCTGCAGCGCGACGGCGCCGTCGTCGCGATGACCGGCGACGGCGTCAACGACGCGCCGGCGCTGCGCCGGGCCGACATCGGCGTCGCGATGGGCCGCGGCGGCACCGAGGCGGCACGTCAGGCCGCCGACCTGGTCCTGGCCGACGACAACCTCGCCACCATCGGCCACGCCGTGCGGGAGGGCCGGCGCATCTACGCCAACATCCGCCGCTTCCTGGTGTACGCCCTGTCCGGCGGGGCGGCCGAGGTGGCCATCATGCTCGCCGGGCCGTGGCTCGGCCTCGCGGTGCCGCTGCTACCGGCCCAGATCCTCTGGATCAACATGAACACGCACGGCCTGCCCGGCGTCGCGCTCGGCGGCGAGCCCGCCGCCGACGGGCTGATGCGACGCCCGCCCCGCCACCCCGGCGAGGCGATCCTCGGCGGGCTCACCGGGCGCATCGCCCTGACCGGCACACTCATCACGCTGGTGGCGCTCGGCGCGGCGCTGTGGGCCCGGCACAGCGGCGGGCCGTGGCAGAGCGTGCTGTTCACCGTGCTCGGGCTCGCGCAGCTGGGGGTGGCGCTCGGCCTGCGCACCCGCGGCGGCCGGCGACGCAACTGGAGCCTCGACGTCGCGGTCGCGCTGTCCCTGGCGCTGCAACTCGGCGCCCTGTGGCTGCCGCCGCTGCGGGCACTGCTCGGCACCGAGGCGCTGACGCTGCGGGAACTGTCCGTGTGCCTCGGCTTCGCCGCCGTGCCGGGTCTCGTCACCTTCGCCGCGGTGCGCTCGTCGCGTCGCCCGCCGCGGCGGGCCACGGAGGTCCGCAGCGCCGGTCGAGTTTTCTGACGGATGAGCAAGCCGCGAAGCAGATATTCCAGTTGTTCGATTCACATGATGGTCGCCCTGTTCACGCCGGTCCCCCGCAAGGAAAAACCTATCGCGGGCTCGGCGGATCCTATTCGACGACGGCCGTCAAGATCGCTACGATCGGAAGCATGCCTATAGGGAAACTAGAGAATCGGGTGGCCATGGTCACCCGCCTCCGGTTCTCCCTCCCCTGGAGCCGATGTCGAGCTGCCTCCACGAGGTAGCTCCAGCCATCGCCAGCACTGTGTGGCGGCGCTTGGGCGCCATTCCCTCCGCGGTGCCCGCTGGTCCGCGTGCCAGACTCCCGGCTTGCGGTCGTTGTCGGCAGATCTAGCTGGCCAGACACGAAGCGTCAACACGCTTGAAGTCCGCCGCATCCCCTAGCTTGCCCAAGGAGAACGTTGCAATGGATACAACTGTGAGGTCAGTTGTGCCGATTGAGTCCGACCTCGCAGCCGTCGAGGTGGCGAGCGCGCTCGCGGCGACATTCGCGCGGACCGCCTCAGAGCGCGACGGCGGTCGGCGCCTTCCTCTTGCCGAGCTTGACCTGCTGTCGGATGCCGGCCTGTTCGGGCTCACCGTGCCAAAGGCGTTCGGCGGGCCCGACGTCAACGTGGTGACATTGGTCGAGGTCTTCCGGCTGCTGGCGCAGGCCGACCCGAGTGTCGGACAGATCCCGCACAGCCACTTCGTGTTCTTGGAGGTGTTACGCCTGCAAGGGACGGCGGAGCAGCAGGCCTTCTTCTTCGCCGAGGCGCTGGCAGGGCGCCGGTTCGCAAATGCTCAGTCCGAGCGGGCGAGCCGAACGATCGTCGAGGATGCCACCGCACTACTCCGCGACGAAGAGGGATATCGGCTATCGGGCGAGAAGTTCTACGCGACTGGATCGTTGACGGCGCACTGGCTGGCGGTCCGTGCAAGTCTGCCGGGCAGCCCAATTGCGGCGAACGGACTACCCATCAAGGCGATCGCATACCTACGCGCCGACACAGCCGGGGTGTCAATCGAGGACGACTGGAACGGAATAGGTCAGCGCACCACGGCGAGCGGAACCGTTCGGTTCTCTGACGTGCACGTCAGTGAGAGCGCTGTCGTACCTTACACGCCGATCTTTGATCGGCCGACCAGTTACGGCTCGTTTGCCCAGGTCTTGCATGCAGCCCTGGACGCCGGCATTGCCCGCGCCGCCGTGGATGCTGCCGTCGTTCAGGTGCGTCAGGCTCGCGCATGGTTCGAGAGCGGCGCCGACCGCGCCTCTGACGACAGCCTGCTCGTGCAGCAGGCGGGTGAGCTCGAGATCGTCGTCCGCGGCGCCGAGGCGCTTCTTGCCGTCGCGGCCGACGCGGTTCAGGTCGCCCGACTTGATCCTACGGAGCAGAGCACCGCGAGCGCGTCGATTGCGACCGCGACGGCCAAGGTGGCCTGCGCGCGCGCCGCGGTTGAGGCGTCCTCGGCGCTCTTCGAACTGGGCGGGACTCGCTCGGCTGCGTCTGCGCTCAATCTGGACCGTTTCTGGCGTGACGCGCGGACGCACACCCTTCATGACCCGACGCGGTGGAAGGTCCAACACGTCGGCCGGTGGCTGCTCAACGGAACCCCGCCGCCTCGGCACGGGTTGCTCTGAACACGGCTTCCTCCGAGAACATGACCAGCGACTGCAAAGGGAACGACCGAAGTGACTCTTGATTTTCACTGGTTTCTGCCCACCTACGGTGACTCCCGTTTCATCGTGGGCGGAGGCCACGGTCTGGCCGCCGGGGCTGCGTCGGGCGATCGCCGAGCCAGCATCGGCTATCTGTCGTCCATCGCCCGGGCGGCCGAAGACTTCGGTTTCCGGGGTGCACTCACCCCGACCGGCGCGTGGTGCGAGGACGCGTGGCTCACGACGGCCATGCTCGCTCGGGAGTCGCAACGGCTCGCCTTTTTAGTTGCCTTTCGACCGGGGTTGATCAGCCCGATGCTCGCCGCGCAGATGGCTGCGACCTTCTCTGCGCACGCTCCCGGTCGGCTGCTCCTGAACGTCGTAACGGGTGGTGAGCCGCATGAGCAGAGGGCGTACGGCGACTACCTGGACAAGGAAGGTCGCTACGCGCGTTGCAACGAGTTTTTGATGGTGGTCCGCGCATTGTGGCGTGGAGAGACGGTCACGCATCATGGCGCCCATCTGTCGCTGGAGTCGGCGACACTGCCCACCTTGCCGGATCCGGTACCGCCGCTGTACTTCGGCGGTTCCTCCTCGGCTGCCGGACCGGTAGCCGCCGAACACGCCGATGTCTATCTCACCTGGGGCGAGCCTCCCGCCGCGGTGGCCGAGAAGGTCGCCTGGATAAGAGATCTGGCCACCGGACAAGGTCGCACCGTTCGCTTCGGCATCCGTCTGCACGTGATCACTCGAGATAGGTCTGAGGATGCCTGGCGTCAAGCGCAGCTGCTGCTCGACTCCTTGGACGATGGCGTGGTCCAGCAGGCCCAGCTTGGGCTCGAGCGTAGCGAGTCCACGGGGCAGGCCCGGATGCGTGCACTGCATGAGTCCGCGCGCGCGATCGGGAATTGGCGCGACGCGCACTCGCTGGAGATTGCCCCGAATCTCTGGGCCGGGGTTGGTCTTGTCCGTGGCGGCGCCGGCACGGCCCTGGTCGGCAGCCACTACGAGGTCGCCGACCGCATCGCCGAGTATGCCGCACTAGGAATCGAGGAGTTCGTCTTGTCCGGTTACCCGCACTTGGAGGAGCTGTACTGGTTCGGCGAGGGCGTGCTACCCAAGCTCGTCCAGCGCGGACTAGTGATCGACCCGGCCGGTAGTCGGGCCGAGCACCGCCACGCTCCCTTCCTGCCGGCGGTGGCTCAGTGACCGCGACCCCGACCACGGACCCGGCTGATCGGCTGCGATCCGTATCCGACCGGCTCAGACCGATTCTGGTGGACATTGCTGAGGGCGCGGTCGAGCGCGAAATTCAGCGTGAACTGCCCTACGCGGCGGTCGAGTCCCTCCGAGCCGCGGGCTTCGCTTCCCTCAGGGTGCCGGTGGAACAGGGCGGTGGCGGACTTAGCTTCACCGAGCTGATCGACGTGCTGATCGAACTCGCCCGGGCCGATTCCAACCTGCCTCAACTTCTGCGTGGGCACATCGGCTTCGTTGAGCATGTGCTCGCGACGCCGAAGATGCCTGCCCGTGACTTCTGGATTTCCCAACTCGTCACCGGTGCCCTCATCGGCAACGCCGTCAGCGAACGCACCGGTAATCTGTCCGAGCCGGACACCCGCATCGTCAGGGCCGGCGACGGCTGGACGATAACCGGGACGAAGTACTACAGCACGGGCAGCATCTTCGCCGACTGGATCTTCGCTAACGGGTTCGCCGACGGCCGATACGCCACCGCACTGGTCCCCGCGCGGTCTCCCGAAGTCCGACGCGACGACGACTGGGATGGATTCGGTCAACGGCTCACCGGCAGCGGGACGACCGTGTTCGCTGACGCTCCCGTTCAAGCCGACCACGTCGCGCTGGCTCCGACGGGACTGCTGCCGTTGAACACGCGACCGGCCATATTTCAGCTTGTGCTGCTGGCGACGCTGGCGGGTATCGCGCAGGCCGTCCGGGATGATGCGGTCGCCTTCGTCCGCCAGCGCAGCCGAAGCGGTCACGGGGCGCTGGTCGAACTCCCCCGGTACGATCCGCAGATCCAGCAGGTGGTCGGCGAGATCGCCGGCTACGCCCACGCCGCGACGGCGGCGGTGCACGAGTCGGCCCGGGCCATCGAGAAGTTGCAGGTACTCGAGCAGCGGGAGTCAGCGACCGATGCGGACTACGCTGCGGCCGACGCCGCGGTCTTTCTGTCCCAGGGGCCCGTGATCGATCTGACGCTTCGCGCGGCGACGGAGCTGTTCCGGGCCTGCGGTGCATCAGCCACGAGCCAGAGCCGGGCATTGGATCGGCATTGGCGCAATGCCCGCACGATCGCCACCCACAATCCCGAGGTGTTTCGTGCGCGGGCCCTCGGCAACCACCTGCTCAATGACGGCTCCCTGTCGATGATCGGCTTCACGCCGCACGTCGAGCCCCGAGCCGAGGGAAGCGACTGATGACCCATCTGCGATTCAACGCCTTCGTCATGAACACCGGCTCGCATGTTCATCACGGGCAGTGGCGGCATCCTGCCGCCCGCCAAGCCGACTTCAACGACGTGCGGCTTTGGACCGATCTGGCCAAGCGCCTCGAAGGTGGCCTGTTTGACGCCATCTTCTTCGCTGATGTCGTCGGTCTCTACGGCCCCGCCGACGGCAGTTATGAGGTGCATGCGCGGGAAGGGCTCCAGATCCCGAGCAACGACCCGGCGGTCCTGCTGTCCGCGCTCGCCGTCAACACCGAACATCTCGGGCTGGCGTTCACCAGCAACGTCCTGCAGCAACACCCGTTCCAGTTCGCGCGGCAGATGTCGACGCTAGACCACATCTCCAATGGCCGCGTGGCCTGGAACATTGTGACCGGTACCCTCGAAGGTGCAGCGCGTAACTTCAACCTCGACAATCTTCCTCCGCACGACGACCGCTACGACTGGGCCCGCGAATACGTTGACGTCGTTTACAAGCTTTGGGAAGGGTCCTGGGATCCCGACGCCCTAGTGCGAGACAAGCAACGCGGAATCTTCGCCGACGCCGCGAAGATCCACAAAATCAACCATCGTGGACCTCGTTACCGTGTCGACGGCCCGCACCTGCCTTCGCCATCGCCGCAACGGACTCCGGTGCTCTACCAGGCGGGCGCCTCGGCTGCCGGCAAGGCCTTCGCCGCCGAGCACGCCGAAGCGATCTTCATTATCGCTCCCACACCCCAGGTCGCCGCCGAAGGCATCCGCGAGACCCGCGAACTCGCGGTCCGTGCTGGCCGCCGTGCGGACGACATCAAGTTCTATCAGGGCTTTGCCTTTGTGGTGGGCAGCACCGAAGAGGAAGCGCGCCGCAAGGAAAGCGAGATTGAAAGCTATATCAGCCTCGACGGTTACCAGACTCACCGAAGCTACGGAGCCCGTCCGGACGGCACGTTCTACCCACCTGATACCCCACTGTCGGCCATCGACACTAACGGCAGCATCGGCCTGCTCGATTGGCTACGGCGCAGTGTCACCGACCGCGAACCGGTCATCGCCGATGTCGGCCGGCTGATCGCCTCCACCGCGCGAATCGTCGGCACTCCGGAGCAGATAGCCGACCAGCTCGTCGTATGGCAACGGGCCGGCATCGATGGTGTCAACATGTTCAACTGGCACATCCCCGGCTCGTACGAGGACTTCATCGACCACGTCATGCCCGTCCTGCGTGAACGCGGCCTGGCGCAACGCGAATACGTTCCCGGCACTCTGCGCCGCAAGCTGTTCGGCACCGACTTGATCAACGATCGCCACCCGGCGGCCGCCTACCGCGGCGCCTTCACGAACGCGGACATTCGGTGACACCGATGTGCCCGCGCCATGGACCCAACCCCAACGATGAATCGGACGGCCTTATGCGAAACGCCCAACGCTCCACACGACTTCGAGCTTCCGGGGAGAAACCACGCTGGCTGCGAGCAGCCGCGGGCGCTCTCGCCGCGGTGACAGGAATCGCCGTCCTGACCGCGTGCGGCGGCGGCAGCACGGACGCCTCCTCCGGCAGCGCCGGCAAGACAGAGCTGAGGATCGGCCTGCAGACCGCTGGGACGAGCCTGAATCCCGCCGTCAACGGCAGCGGATCCTCGACCCAGATCTCGGCGCTGACTAACGCCGCGATCACCCACATCCAGCCCGACGGATCCGTCAGTCCCGGTCTGGCGACCTCGTGGCACTATGTCGGCTCGGGCAATACCCAGTTCCAGTTCACCCTGCGACAAGACGCCAAGTTCTCTGACGGCAGCCCGGTCACGTCGCAGGCGGTGAAGGGCTGGCTGGAGTACTTCGCCAAGGCCGGCGGATCGTTCGCCAAGTCCATCCCCATCAGCTCCATCGACACCACCGACGACCACACCGTGGTCCTGCACTTGTCCTCACCGAACCCGATCGTGCCGTACCTGCTCAGCGAGGTCTTCAACATCGGCTTCGTCGCCAGTCCGGCCGCGGTCGCCGATCCGGCGAGCCTGGCCACCAATCCGGCCGGAGCCGGGCCGTATCAAGTCGTGCCCTCAGAGTCGGTCGCCAACGACCATTACACCTTCGTCCCGAACAAGCACTACTACGACCAGTCGAAGATCAAATACAACAAAGTCACCGTCAAGATCATCCCGCAGGCGTCGACCATGCTCGCGGCTTTGCAGTCCAATCAGCTCGATGTGGCCAGCGGCGATGTCAGCACGGCCGAGGCCGCTTCCTCGGCTGGATTCAACGTGGTCAGCGGACCCTTCGGCTGGGCCGGCATCCTCATCATCGATCGCAGCGGCACGACTTCGCCGGCCCTAGCCGACGTCCGGGTCCGTCAGGCGCTGAATTATGCCGTGGACCGCAAGGCGATCGCATCTGGGGTGCTCGGCAAGGGAGCGATACCGACCTCCCAGCCGATCACGACGGACGGCTACGACCCCAGCTACGACGACTACTACAGCTATGACCCGGACAAGGCCAAGGCCCTGCTGTCGGCCGCCGGGTACGGGAACGGGTTCAGCCTCAATGTGATCTGCCCTGTTTACTACGGCGCCGCGGGCTGCCCCCTCACCGAGGCAGTTGCTCAAGACCTGAGCAAGGTGGGCGTCAAGTTGACCGTGAAGAACAATGCGACGCAGAGCGAGCACGTCAAGCTGCTCGTGGGAGGCACCTATCCGGCTGCTGGTTTCCTGCAGAACCCCAACGTGCCGATGTTCCAGCTGTACGGCTTCGACTTCGCTCCAAAAGCGGTGCTCAATCACCCGGGCTGGAACGATCCGACGCTCGACAAACTCTGGCAGGATGGGTCAGCGGCGGCCGATCCGGCGCCCTATTGGAAGCAGATGACCGCGCGAGTAGTCACCGAGGCCTACCAGCTGCCCATCGCCAGCACCGTCGCGCACTGGTACGTGGCCAAACACGTCACCGGCGTAAAGTTCTCGCCGGCGAGCTCATCGCCGCTTCCAACCGAATGGTCGCCGAACTAACGACGTCGGGCGACCCGGGTCAAAATAGCCGCGGCAATCCGCTGCTGACCCGGGTCCGCCCGGCCCACCAGTTCATGAGACGCCCGCTGGTCACGCTCGTCGGCCAGCGGGTCGCGCTCGCGGTACCGCTGCTGATGTTGGTGTCGGCATTGAGCTACCTGCTCGTGTCGCTCACGCCCGGCGACGCGGCCGTGAGCATCCTCGGGCCGACCGCTCCACCCGAGGCGTACGACAACCTTCGACACACACTGGGTCTCAACGAGCCGGTCTACAAGCAGTACGGTCATTGGCTCGGGCAAGCCCTCCAAGGAGACCTTGGTCGATCCCTCTTCAGCGGTCAAGCGGTCAGCGAGATGATCGTCCAGCGGCTACCGGTCACACTTTGGCTCATCGGGGGTGCGCTGCTGGTCAGCCTGATCGCCGGCGTCGGGCTCGGAATGCTGTCGGTGACGGGTCGGTTCGGGCTGGGCCGGCTGGCCGACCTCGTCGCTGTGATCGGGTTCGCGATGCCCGCCTTCTGGATCGGCGTCGAGCTGGTCGCCATATTCGCAGTGAAACTCCGGTGGCTACCCGCGATTGGATATGTCAGTCCCGAACAGTCCCTGACCGGCTGGCTGCGATCCCTGATCCTACCTGTAACAGCGTTGTCATTGCACGGAATCGCCGTCCTTGCCAAGCAGACCCGTGAAGCACTGCTCGACGTGCTCAATAGTGAGTTCGTGCACGACGCACGCAGCAACGGCATACCTGAGCGATCGATTCTGTTCCGGCACGCTTTCAAGAACATCGCGCCGCGGATAGCGACCGTGCTCGGAGTACAGGCCGTCGTGATGCTGGGCGGCAGTGTGCTCGTCGAGAACGTCTACGCCTTACCGGGCCTGGGCTCGTTGATCGTATCGGCCGCCGTGCAGCATGACCTGCCGCTGGTGCAAGGCGTCGCGGTGTGCTTCACGATCTTCGTCGTCGTGATCAACCTGCTGATCGATTTCATCTGCATGGCCCTCAATCCCCGGAGCGCGACGTGGTAAGCAGCGAGGACAATATGGAGTCACCGACTCGCCACGCCACACCCGTGCCAGGCAATCTTGTCACGCGGCTGCTGCGCCGGCCGGCTACCGCGATCGCCGTGCTCTGGTTACTCGGCGCGGTGGCGACCGGCGTTCTCGCTCCGCTGCTCCTGCCGGACGTCGCGACCCAGCACGCAGGGGATCTCGCATCGGTCCGCCAGGGCCCGAGCGGCGAGCATCTGCTAGGCACCGACACGCTCGGCCGTGACGTCCTGGACCGGCTCCTTGTCGGCAGCCGAGTCACGCTGCTCGGCGTCGTGGAGGCCATGATCGTGGTCCTCGCTCTTGGTCTCCCGCTCGGCCTGGCCGCCGGATACTTTCGGGGACGATTTGATCGAGTCGTTGGCTGGTTGGCCGATCTTGTCTTCTCAGTTCCGGCGATCATCATCGTCATCGTGGTGCTGTCGGTCTTCCGGAGCAACATGCTCGCTGCGATGTGCACGCTCGGGCTTCTGCAAGCTCCCGCTCTCATGCGCGTGGTACGCACGGCGACGATGTCGGTCACTGATCAGGCCTACATTCAATCAGCCCGCGTCTCGGGTCTGTCCGGCTCCTACATCATCAGCCGGCACGTGCTGCCCCGCATCGCCGGAGCGGTGATCGTGCAAGCCTCACTGCTGGCCTGCTTCGCGCTGACCGCGCAGACCGGACTGGCCTTCCTCAACCTCCTTGTTGCCGCGCCCGCACCCAGCTGGGGCGGCATGATCGCCGACGGTGCCAGCGTCATCATTCAAGATCCGTGGCTGATCTGGCCGCCGGGCATCGCGATCGCGCTCACCATCATCAGCCTCACGCAGCTATCCGACGCGCTCCGTGACAACATCACGCAGGCCTGGGCGGGAAACCGCCCGCCGAGGCGTGCCCACCACCGGACCGCGCACGGCCCCGACCCGCGCCCCGTCGATCGGTCCGGTTCGATCGAGCAGGACGCTGCCCTCCTCTCGATCTCCGACTTGAGCGTAGTGTTCGACACTCCCGGCGGCACTGTCCAAGTACTCCGTGATGTCAACCTGAGTCTCGAGAAGGGCAAGATACTTGGCTTGGTCGGTGAATCAGGGTGCGGAAAGACAATTACGGCAACCTCGATCCTGGGACTGCTGCCCGGCAGCGGACGGGTGTCAGCCGGCGCGATCCGCTTTGCCGGGCATGAGCTCACGGCACTTTCCCAGCGCTCCATGCGCCGCCTGCGGGGGCGCGAGATCGCCTTCGTCTCCCAGCATCCAATGAGCAGCCTGGATCCGTCTTTCCGAGTGGGCTCCCAGATTCGGGAAGCGATCCGCCGCCACCACGATATGACCCGTCGCGAAGCCCGGCACCGGACCCGCGCCCTGCTGGAGGCGGTGCACTTACCCGAGCCTCAGGCTGTCGCACGTTCGTTCCCGCACGAACTCTCCGGCGGCATGGCTCAGCGGGTGTCGATCGCTCGCGCCTTAGCCGGCGATCCTGCACTACTCATCGCAGACGAGCCCACCACCGCACTCGACAGCACGGTGCAGTCGGGGATTCTGGACCTGCTGCGCGAGATCACGGCGACCCGAGACACATCGGTCCTATTGATCACCCACGACTTGGCAGTCGTCGCCGAGGTATGCGACGACGTGGCGGTGATGTACGCGGGAGAAGTTGTCGAGCGAGGTCCCATCGCGACTATCTTCGCCGATCCGGTCCATCCCTACACCCGCGCACTTTTGGCCTCGAATCCGCACAACGCGCCAGCCGGCAAGCCGCTGCAGGTGATTCCCGGAAGCGTCCCACCGCCGGGAACGTGGCCGTCCGGTTGCCACTTCGCGGCCCGCTGCGCCTTCGTCCGCAAGGAGTGTGAGGCTGGGGTCATACCGATGATCCCACTTCCCGGCCAGCGAAGTGCACGCTGCATCAGACACGATCAGGTGAGCAATGTCTAGCGACCCAACATCGCCCTTCTTGCTTGATGTCCGCAACCTAGAGGTGCGATACCGACGCGGCCGGAACACCTCCGGCGTGCGTGCCGTTGACGGCGTCAGCCTCACGGTCGCGGCAGCTCAGACCGTGGCCCTTGTCGGCGAATCGGGCTCCGGAAAGTCGAGCATCGCCCGCGCGGTCCTCGGCCTCACTCCGACCGCAGGGGGTTCCATCCTGTTTCAGGACACGGACATCACCCACTTCACCAACAGGCAGCGGCGCACGCTGCACGCGTCAATGCAGGCAGTGTTCCAAGATCCTTACGCCTCCCTGAACCCAGCGCGCACCATTGGCAAGAGTCTGGTCGAGACTCTTCGTCCGCAGCGGGTCGACAGCGACGTCGCCAGGTCACGGGCGACCGCGATGCTCGAGCGGGTCGGCCTGCCAAGGTCAGCTATTGATCGCTACCCAGCCCAGTTCTCCGGTGGCCAGCGTCAACGAATCGCTATCGCCCGGGCCCTCATGACGCAGGCCCGGCTGGTGATCTGCGATGAGCCTGTAAGCGCCCTCGACCTCTCGGTGCAAGCGCAGATCCTCAATATTCTCCGCGACCTCCAGGACACCCTGGGAGTCAGCTACCTGTTCATCTCTCACGACCTTCCGGTCGTTCGGCACATCGCGCACCGAACTGTCGTGCTTTATCGGGGCCAAGTCATGGAGGCCGGACCGACACGGGCGGTGCACGACTCCCCCGCGCACCCATACACGAGGCTCTTGCTTGATAGCGTGCCTGCACCTGACGGCGCCCGCCGCCGTTCGGTGTCGGCGGCGCGTCTGTCAGCCCAACCGAGCGGCGCGCCCGCCGCTCGGCCATCGACCGGCTGCCCGTTCGCCGGCCGGTGCCTCTACGCGGTCAGTGTTTGCGCGGTGGAGCGTCCGGCGATAGAGATAACCCCTGACGGTGCAGCGGTAGCCTGCCACCGTTGGCGGGAGTTGCCCGGGCGGACGCCGACGCGTGTCGGGGAGCCGCTGGGCACCGTCACCGGACCGTACCCGGCGGGGCAGCCGCCGATCTCGGCCGTCGGCTCGCACACGGTCGTCGACGAACCGCCGTCGCCCTCGTCGTCGTAGACGTTGGCGATACCGGACTTGAGGAGGTGGGCGCGCCGACGGCACGCTCCGCGCCGTCGGCGCGCCTAGCCCTGGCCTCGAGCCGCAGTAGCATCTTTCCTTGCCCTGCCAGGTGTTCAGGACCGTTCGCTTGCCGTCGGCGTGATCTCGTCAGCCCCCATTACGCAGCCAACAGGGCAACTTCACGGAGCGGCCCAAGAACGTCACCGCGGGTTCAGACCGGTCCCGTGACCAACGCAGCCTCAGCCGCTGCGCCGGTTTTCGTTCCCATGTTCCGTAACCCCCGTTACGGACCGTACCGGCCCGACGCCGTGGCGCCCCTGCCCGCGCCCGGGTTCGCGAAGCGGGCCGGAGTAGGCACGGCCGCAGCGGGCAGAAGGTCGGACGACCCGCAGCGAGCGAGGGGAGAGCCGTCATGCCGGCCAATCAGAAGAACCCGCGGCCCGGTCCGGCGACGACATTCCAGGTCCGGCCGGTCTGCCGGACCCTCGCCCGTGCCGCGCTGGCGGCGCTGCACGCGCCGTCGGTGCTCAACACCCAGCCGTGGCGGTGGCACATCGTGGACGAGACCGCGATGCTGTACGCCGACCAGCGCCGCCGGCTGCACGCCGTGGACACCGCCGGCCGGCTGCTCGTGCTCAGCTGCGGCACCGCGCTGCACCACGCGTGCGTCACGCTCGCCGCCGACGGGGTCGACTTCGAGGTGCGCCCGTTCCCCGCCGCTGACGACCCGGATCTGCTGGCCGAGGTGCGCTACCGCGGCGAGGCGCAACCCTCGGCCGAGGCGCAACGCCTGCGCCGCGCCATCACGCTGCGCCGCTCGGACCGCCGGCCCTTCGCCGGCACCGCGGTGCCCGGCGAGGCGCTCGATGGCCTGCGCGACGCCGCCGAGCGAAACGGCGCGCACCTGCACCTGGCCTGGTCCCGCGATCTCACGGGCATCGCGCTCGCGGCAGGACGGGCCGCGGCGGTACAGCTGGCGGACCCGGCCTACCGCGCCGAGCTCGCCGCCTGGATCCGTCAGCCCGGCGAGGGCCACGACGGCGTTACGGTCGACACCCTGGCGCCGGCCGGCGCGCGGCCGGTGCCGATCCGCGACTTCCACGCCACCGGCATGCTCCCGGGCGCCTCCAGCGATGCCGACCTCTCCGACCGGGAGGCGCGATACGGCATCGTCGTCACCGACGGCGACGGCCCGGCCGACTGGCTCACCGCCGGCGTGGCCCTCTCCGCGGTCCTGCTCACCGCGACCGCCGATCACCTGGCCACGTCCGCGATGAGCGACCTGGTCGAGAACGAGGCGGCCCGCATCATGCTGCGGCGCACGCTCGGCAACGTCGGCTACCCGCAGATCGGCATCCGGATCGGGGTACCGTCCGGCGGGCCGCCGCTTCCGAAGGCGCCGCGCCGGCCGTCGGCGGAGGTCATCGAGGTCGTCGCCGAACCGGTTCCCGGCGACGCGGTCCCGCCCGCCGCTTCGCCGTGACACCTCGCCGGCGGTCAGGCCTGCGGCGCGTCCCCAGAGGTCCCGGCCCACGGTGACCGACGGCCCTGACCGGGACGTGCCGAAAGGCGGAGCGTTGAACGGAAGGAGGTGTCCGATGAACGAGCTGCACGTGTCCGACGTGATGACGCCGGAGGTCGTGGTCGCCACCGTGGACTGCCGAACGCGGCAGATCGTCGACGTGCTCACCGACTACGGGGTCAGCGGGATGCCCGTCGTCGACGAGGACGACCACGTGATCGGCATGGTGACGGAGGCCGACCTGATGCCCGAGCTCGCCGAGGCCGACGAAGGGACCACGGCCGCCGAGCGCACCGCCGCGCAGCTGATGAGCTCGCCGGCGGTGACGGTCGGCCCGGACGCACCGGTCCGCATCGCCGCCCGCCTCATGTCGCGCCATCGCGTCAAGCAACTGCCGGTCGTCGAGGACGGTTCGGGCCGCCTGGTCGGCATCCTCACCCGCGGCGACCTGATGCGCCGCACGATGCGGAGCGACGCGGCCGTGCAACGCGACGTCTTCGACAACGTCGTGCTGCCCGCCTTCGCCGTGGACCCGTCGCAGATCGCGGTCGACGTGACCGACGGCGTCGTCACCCTGGACGGCGCCGTCGAGCGGCGCAGCACCGCGCTGCGCCTGACCGCGCTGACGCGCACGGTCGACGGCGTCACCCGCGTGGTCGACGAGCTGAGCTGGCACGTCGACGACACCGCCGTACCGCGGCGGCACCCGCACGACGATTGACCGCTCGTGCCGCGATCGGGCGGGTCGTCCGGCGTGACCCCGGGCGGGTCCGCGAACGCCGCCCGGGATCAGCCGGTCGGGACCGGCCGCAGGCCGGGGTGCCGCGCCGGGCGGACGACCGCGACCGGGCACGCCGCGTTGCGGGTGAGCACGTCCGGCACGCGGTTCGGCCAGCCGGTGGCCGGCGCCCCGGGATTGCGGTCGCCGACCACGACCAGCGCGGCATCGGCCGAGGCGTCGAGCAGGCGGGCGGCCGGGTCGAGCCCGGGCAGGACGTCGACGGCCACCGGCACATCGGGGAACGCGACCCGCCACGCGGCGAGGGTCTCGCTGAGCGCGCGCCGCGTGTCCGCGTCGTCCGGCCAGGACCCGCCGTCGGGCCGCCGCACGAAGCACACCCGCAGCGACGTCCCGTGGCGGCGGGCGGCCTCGAACGCGTACGTCACCGCGGGCGAGCTCGACGCCGCGGGGTCGAGCCCCAGCAGCACCGGCCGGCCGCGGGCCTCCCCGGGCGGCGGTGTGTCCGCGCCGACGAGCATCACGGGGCAGCCGGTGTACGCCAACACGCGGGCCGCGGTCGCGCCGGCCGGGAGATGCCGGCCCGGCGGCGACGCGGGCGCGCCGCGCAGCGTCCGGCCGAGGACGAGCAGATCGGCCGAGCGCGATGCGCGGATCAGCGCCGAGGCGGCCTTTCCATCGACCACGTTGGCCCGCACGTCCAGGCCCGGATGGTCGCGCCTGAGCGCCTCGACGGCCGCGTCGACCAGCCGCCAGGCCTCGTCGGTCGCGTCGCGCACCACGCCGGGCGGCACCAGCAGCGCGTACGCCGCCCGTTCCAGCTGGGCGTGGATCAGGCGCAGGAGGCCGCCGTCCGCCGCCGCCTCCGCGGCGGCGAACCGGGCGGCGGCCGCGGCGGCCGGGGACCCGTCATACCCGGCGACGATCCGGCGTCGTGTCAGCATCTCGCCTCCTCGGTGATCGGGCCTCGGCATCAGGCGTCGAAGATGTGGCGGTGCTGCAGGTTCGCGTCGTCGAAGCCCCACTCGAGCTCGTCGGTGACGCCGACGACGCCGTCGACGGAGCGCACGAGCCGGACCGCGATCTGCGCGGTGCTGCGGCGGTCGACCTTGCCGTCGAGCAGGACGTGCCCGTCGGTGACGACGACGCCGGCCTCGAGCGGGTCGAGCAACAGCACGCGGCGCAGCACCCCCTCGACGATCTCGACCCGGATATCGTCATCTGTGCGCAGGTACCGGCGCAGCAGGTCGCGCCGCGAGACGATGCCGACCAGCTCGCCGTCGTGATCGAGGACCGGCAGCCGCTTCACGTTCTCCCGCTCCATGACCTGAGCGGCCGCGGTGAGGGTGGCCGTGGCCCGCACCGTGACGGCCGGGCTCGTCATGAGCTGCGCCGCGCTCTCGCCGGTCGCCTTCTCCTTCGCCAGCCGGGCGCGCCGCCGCTCGAACAGGCCGGCGTGCACGTCGGCGCCGTTGAACTCGACCTTGTGCAGCAGGTCCGCCTCGGACACCACGCCGAGCACCCGGCGGTCATCCCCCACGACCGGCACGGCGCTGACCCCGACGTCGACGAGCAGGTCGACGATCTGCTTGTACCCCAGGTCGGGCGTGACCGTGACCACGGTCTTGGTCATCACATCGCGTACCAGCAACGCGCTCATCGTCCTTGGTCCCTTCTCGCGCGGGCCCCGTGTCCCCATCCACGGTGTACCGAGGCGGAGCGACGCGCACGGGCCGAAGGTCCCGGGACGGCCGGGCCCGGCGCCCTTCGTGCCGCCGGTCCGCCTCGAGCGCGCCCCCGGCCGGCCGGTTCGCCGCACGCGCAGTCGCGCGGCGAACCGGGCGCCGGTCGCTCAGACCGCCTCGTCGGCGCCCTCGACCGCGGGTGCGGCCTGCCGCACCACGAGTGGCAGGCGACGCTCGTCCATCCAGGTCTGCAGCTCGGGGCCGGACTCGAAGCTGGCGATCATCGCGTACCGCGGCTGCGTGCCGGTGTGGAAGGCCGCGTGCCACAGCCGCTCGGTGTCCACCACGAACTGGGCGCCGCGCGGCAGCGGGATGCGGTGCTCGGTCGACGGGTCGTCGCGGTCCTCGCGCAGGATCATGTAGCTGTCCGGGTCGTCAGTCAGGTTGATCCAGGCGCGCACCACCCAGCCCTCGTCGTCCGGGTTGAGCCGGTTGTTGTCGTCCTGGTGCAGGTGCCGTTCGACGACACTGGCCTCGTCGGTGGACGGCCACAGCTTGATGATGCGGACCCGGCCGAAGCGGGCGCCGACGGACTTCACCCAGTCGCACAGCGTGGGTGCGAGCCGGGCGTTGGCGGTCCACGCGCCGTCCTTGTCCGGCAGGCCGTGCTCCCAGAAGCCCCGCGGGTCGTCGTCGCCCTTGGCTGAGGCGAGCACCGCGAAGTTGGTGTCGCCCCCGGACTTCCAGTCCAGGTACTTGAGTTGCTCCCATTCCACCGGGTCGAGAATTCCCGGGTACGGCTGAAGCTTGACGAATCCGGTCCGGTCGAGGTCCGGAAGCCTGTAATGACGGGTCTGCACAGCTGGCATTGACAACCTCCGTTTCGGGTTACGTCGCAGGCCCGCCTACCCGTGCCGATGGTGCCGACACGGACTCGCCAGAGGGTTCGGGTGTGAAGTCGTCAGCGCGCGCCGGGTCACCCCGTCGCCGGTGCGGCGCGCCGGCCTCACCCGCCGGCACCCATCGCAGCTCATCGGATGAGTTCGCGCACCCTCGGCGGCACGGGGCCCACCGAGCCCACGGCGTCCTCGCCCGGTCGCACCGGCCGGCGGGCGATGAGCATGACCAAATCGTCGATCGTCGCCGTCAGGAACCCGGCCGCGAACCCGGCCGCGAACGCGGTGACGAGCCACCTCAGGCGTTGAGATTCGGGACGCATCACGATCACTCCTTCGCGCCGACGGCGCACCGCGATCCCCGGTGCGCAGCTCAACCGTAGGCAGGCGGGCCCGGGCCGCGACAAGGCCGGAGCGCCCCCGCGGCCGGGTTCCACCCGGGGTCAATTCGGGGTCGATTCGAGGGCGAAAGCCCTACCGGGTGCCGCGCTCGGCGGGGAGTGTCGGAAGGGACCCGCGGTGCGGGGAATCCGCCATGACCATCGGATCGCGGCCGGCATCGAACCGGTGCCCGCACCACGGTCCGCAGGAGGCCATGCCATGAGTACCGACCCGCCGGTGGTCGTCGGCTTCGACGGCTCCCCGCAGAGCGTCAAGGCCGTCGCCTGGGCCGCCGGCGACGCGGCCCGCCGCAGGCGGGACCTGCGCGTCGTGCACGCGGTGCAGTGGCCCCCGGCGCACGGGCCGTCACCGGGACCGATGCCCGCGCCGTACGAGCGGGGGGTGCTGCGGGCGGCCGAGCAGGTCCTGGCCGACGGTGTGGCACGGGCGCGAGCCGTCGCGCCGGGGCTGAGCGTCACCGGGGACCTGCCCCTGCGGCAGCCGGCCGCGGCGCTCGTGGCCGCGTCCGAGCATGCCGGCGTCGTCGTGGTCGGCCACCGCGGCCGGGGCGGCTTCGCCGGCCTGCTACTCGGCTCCGTCGGCGTCGAGCTGGCCGCGCACGCCGCCTGCCCGGTCGTCGTCGTGCGCCGCACGGACGTTCCGGCCGGTGCCGATGCCGGACGGATCATCGTCGGCATCGACGGCCTCCACAACGCCGCGCACACGCTGCGGTTCGCGTTCGAGCAGGCGTCGTACCGCCACGCCGGCATCACCGCCGTACACGCCTACCTGTGGCCGTCCTCCAGCGGCCCGGGCGACATGGTGCCGCTGGTGTACGACCCCGACAAGCTGCGGGAGGAGGAGTACCGCGCGCTGTGCGAGTCGATGGGCGGCTGGGTGGAGCCCTACCCCGACGTCGGCGTCCGCCACGCCGTGATCCACGGCCGGGCCGCGGCGGTGCTGACCGAGCTGTCCGCCGGGGCCGAGCTCGTTGTCGTCGGCTCCCGCGGCCGGGGCGGCTTCACCGGTCTCCTGCTGGGCTCGGTGAGCCAGGCCGTGATCCACCACGCCGCCTGCCCCGTCGCCGTCGTCAGATAGGCGCGCGGCCGGGGCGTGTGGCGTCAGCCGGCCGGCTCGACCACCCGGACGGTGTCGATGCCCATCGTGGTGCGCACCAGCGCCTCGACGACCGTGCGCTCGGTGTCGTCGTCGAACGCGCCCTCGACGGTCGCGACGGTGCCCCGGACCAGCACCGGCCACTGGTGGCGCCCGTCGGCGTACACGTCCACGCGCCGCTGGGCCTCCCGCTGAGCGGCCCGCTGGGTCGGCAGCACGGTGCGCAGCACGTCGCTGCGGCTCACGACGCCGACGACGTGCTCCTCGACGACGACGGGGACGGTGTGCGCGTCGCGGTTCACCATCGCGTCCGCGACGTCGATGACATCGGCGTCCGGCCACGCCGACAGCGGCAGGCCCGACATCGCCTCACGTACCCGGCCGGCGGCCTCACCCGTCGCCGCGCCGGCCAGCCGGCGGCGCAGCACATCCACCTCGCTGATCATCCCGACCAGCGCCCCGCTGTCGTCGACGACCGGTACGGCGGTGAACGAGCGGTCCTCCAGCAGGGTCACCGCATCGCCGAGGGGCGCATCGGCGCGCACCGTGTGGGCCGGAAAGGTCATGATGTCCTTGACGTGCATCGGATGCTCCTTTCGTGCGGTTCACCCGCCGCGTGATCGCGGGACGCGCGCCGGTGCCGATCCGCCGTCGCTCAGGCGTTCCCCGGCGCGGCGGCCGGCTCGGCCGGCGGGGTCGCGGCCGGCCGTGGCGGGGGCAGGCAGTAGCGGACGGGAATCCGCCGCGGCACCGTCCGGGCGCGTCCACCGGTGTCGGCGGGTGCCACCACCGGCTGCGGGTGCAGGCCGCGGTACACCCGGCTCGGGGGCGTGCCGCCCCCGGCGACCATCTGGGCCAGGGCGCGCTCCGTGCCGATGCAGGCGTCCTCGACATAGTCCAGCCCGGCCGCCTCGGCGAGGCAACGCGCCTCGGCGCTGACGATGCCGGGTTGCAGCCAGACCGCGCCGGCACCGATCGCTGCCGCGGCGCGGACGATCCCGGGCGTCTCGTCCGGGCGCCGAAAGACGTCCACGATGTCGACGTGCGACGGGATGTCGGCCAGCCTGGCGTACACGCGCTCGCCGAACAGCCACTCGGCGTGCGGGTTCACCGGGATGACCCGCCACCCGTGCTCCTGCAGCATCCGCGGCACCCAGTGCGCCGGCTTGAGCGGATCGCGGGACGCGCCGACGACCGCGACGGTCCGCGCATCGGCCAGGACCTGCCTCGCGGTGCGCATCGGACTCACCTCCATTCCTCGCGCATTCCTCGCCCCGGCCCCACCACACCTCCACCATCAGGCGGGGCCGCGGCCACGTGCAATGCCGAAGGTCCCGACGTGCGGGCGAAGGTGCCTGCCGGGACCGTCAGGCGTGCGATCCGCCCGGGTGCGGGCGAACGACGGCGACCGGGCACGGCGCACGGTGCACGGTGGCCTGGCCGACCGAGCCCAGCAGCAGGCCCGCGAACCCGCCGCGGCCGCGCGCGCCGACGACCAGCAGCTGTGCCCCGGCGGACGCCCGGACGAGCACCCCGGCCGCCCGTCCGGCGGCGATGCCGGTCCGCACGTCGACCTCCGGGTACGTTTCGCGGCACCCGGCGATCGACTCGGACAGCACCCGGCGCTCCGCGTCCCGCATGCCGTCGGGTCTGTGGCGGCCCGCCACGATGCCGGCGGGCTCGAGGGCCACCGGCACCAGGTAGGCGTGCAGGGCGGTCAGGCCGGCGCGGCGGAACGCGGCCTGCTCGAACGCGAACCGGACGGCGTCCTGGGCGTGCCCCGACCCGTCGACGCCGACCACCACCCGGCCGGCGTTCGGGCCGTCGCCCTCCCGCGGCCGGACCACCACGGCGGGGCAGGCGGCGTGGGTGACGAGCTGCACGGCGGTCGACCCGGTCAGCAGCTCGGTGAAGCCGCCGGTACCGCGGCTGCCGACCACCACCTCGGCGGCGTGTCGCGACGCGGCCACCAGCGCGGGCCCTAGTCGCCGGGCGACGCTCTCGGTGGTGATCCGCAGCTCGAGACCGATGTCGCGGGCCTGCACGACCGCCTCGGCGAGCAGATGCGCCGGCGAGGTCTCGGCGGCCCGCGACCCAGGATCGGGTCCGGCGTGCCCGGGCTCGCCGCAGGCGTGCAGCAGGTGCAGCGGCAGATGCCGCCGGGCCGCGTCCGCGGCCGCCCACTGCAGGGCGCGCACCGCGTCCCGCGAACCGTCGACGCCGACGACGACGGCCGTGGCGGGGGCGTTCATGGGCCGGCCTCCGGAGTGTCCGCGGCGCTGCCCGAGGCGTGCGGAACACCGTCGGACCGTTCGTGGGCGATCATCACCGGGCAGTCGGCGCGCTGCAGCAGGTGCATGCCGACCGAGCCCAGCAGCAGGCCGGTGAAGCCGCCGTGGCCGCGGCTGCCGACGACGGCCAGCCTGGCCCGGCGCGAGCGGTCGGCCAGGACGTTGGCCGCGTCGCCGACGATGCCGTGGCACTCCCACCGGACGTCGGGGTGCCGCTCCCCCGCCGCCGCCACCTCCGCGGCGGCCGCCGCCGACAGCGAGCGGCGGGTCTGCGCCGTGTCGGACAGCAGCGGGGGCGCACCGAGCGCCGGCGGCGCGACCGGCGCCTCGATGGCCCGGACGGCCACCAGCCCGGACCGGCACAGCCCGGCCTCGGTGAACGCCACGTCCAGCGCGTGGTCGGCGGACTCGGACCCGTCGACGCCGACGAGGACGTCACCGGACGGGTCGGCGCGGCCCCGGACCACGACGACGGGGCACGTCGCATGCATCGCCACCTGCTGGCTGACCGAACCCAGGACGGTTCCGGCCGCGCGGTGCCGCCCCCGCGTACCGACGACCAGCAACGCGGCGTCACCGCTCTCCTGCAGCAGCACGTCGGCCGCGCGCCCCAGCACCGCCGTGCCCTGCACGGGTGTACCGGGCGCGACGGACTCCACGTCGCGGACCACGTCCGCCACGAGCGTCTCCGCCAGCTGGCGCGCGGTGTCGGCGAGCCCGCCGCGCGGCGCCATCACCGCCGGCACCCGCCAGTGATACGCCAGCACGATCCGCAGCGGCGCCCCGCGCCGGGCGGCCTCGGCCGCCGCCCACCGCGCGGCTCCCAGCGAGAGCGATCCGCCGTCAACGCCCACGACCACCGCGTCGCCCATCCACAACACCCCCGCCGAACCGTCCACCCCGCAGTTCCCCCGACGCCGCGGTCCATGCCGGACCGTAGCGGCTCACTCCGCGGCATCACCCCCTCGGCTCACCCCGCCTCCCGCGGATCCCGCGGCCCAGCGGGTAGAGGCCGGGGCATCACCGCCGCACGAGAGGTTGCCTGTCATGTACTTCGCCGACCGTGCCGAGGCTGGCCGAAGCCTGGGCGAGCTCCTGGGCGAGCGACTGCGGCACCTGCGGGTGCCGGACGCGATCGTGGTGGGCATCCCGGGCGGCGGGATGCCGGTCGCCATCGAGGTCGCCGCCGCGCTGGGGGCGCCGCTGGACGTCCTGGTCGTGCAGCGGCTCGGGGTGCCGTTCCAGCTGGATGTGACGACCGGGGCCGTCGCCCCGAACGGCGTGCTCGCCGTGAACACCCACGTGCTGCGCCCCGCCGGCATCGAGGCCGACGATCTGGCCGACGCGGAGGAGCACGCCCGGGAGGCGCTCGGCGAGCGGATGCGGCGCATCCGGGGCCGGCGCGCGGCGCTGCCGCTGCGCGGACGGCCGGTCATCATCGTCGACGACGGGATGACCACCGGCGCGACCGCGTACGCCGCCGGCCGCGCCGCCCGGGACCACGGCGCGACGTACGTCCTGGTCGCCGCCCCGGTCGCCAGCGACCGCGCGGTCGAACGGGTCGGCGCGGTCGCAGACGAGGTGGTCCGGCTGGAGACCCTGGCCGACGGCACCGCCGTCGGCGGCTACTACGCCGACTTCCCGCCGGTGCCCGACGACCGGACCGCGGTCCTGCTCGCGGGCGGCGGCAGGCCCGGCGGCGATCCGGCACCGGGCACTGCGAACACGCGGTCAGGCAACGCGCGGCCGGGCACCGCGCGAGCGCCGGGCCGGCTCGACGTGCCGCCGGACGCCGCAGGCCTGGTCATCGCCGCGTACACGAGCGAGAGCGCCGTGCACAGCCCACGCCACCGCCGCGTCGCGAAGCACCTGCGCGACGCGGGGCTGGCCACGCTGTCGCTGAACCTGCTGACGCCGCAGGAGGAGCTGGACTGGAACCGGGCAGGCGACGCCGGCCTCCTCGCCGAGCGGCTCATCGCCCGGCTTGAGCCGCTCGAACGGATCGACAGCATCCAGGGCCTGCCGCTCGGCCTGTTCGCCACGGGCACGGCCGCGGCAGCCGTGCTCAAGGTCTCCGCCGCGGCGGGACCCGACGCGATCGCGGCCATCGTGTGCCACGACGGGCGGCCGGACCTCGCCGGGCCGGACCTCGCCCAGGTGCGGGCGCCGACGCTGCTCATCGTCGCCGGGCGCGACCGGCACCTGTTCGAGCTCAACCGGTCGGCGCAGCAACGACTGACCTGCACCAGCCGCCTGCTGACGGTTCCCGGCGCCGGCCACCTGCTGCAGGAGGCGGGTGCGCTGCCGGCCATGACCGATCAGGTCCGTGCCTGGTTCGTGACCCATCTCGCGGGTGACCCGGCGGTCACGGCTCGATGACGTCCTCGATCGGCCTGCGGTTGGTGTAACAGGTGGTGGGCGCGTAGCCGAACCGCAGGACGAGCTGCGGATCGTGCAGGCGGCCCAGCGTCCGCCGGAGCCGTTCGCGGATCGCGGGCACCTCGATCGGCTGCGAGTACATCGCGGTGCTCAGCCCGAGATCCGCGGCGGTGAGCAGCACCCGCTGCAGCGCCATGCCGGCCTGGACGGCGTCCGCGGGCCCGTCGCCGAGCACCCCGAACACCGCCACGACCGGTTCACGGGCCAGGTCGCGGGTGGTGTCGTGCTCGGCGCCGCCGAAGTCGCGGCGGGCCAGCAGCTCGGCCGGGTGCGGTGCGGCGCCGGCGGCGTCCCGGTCGACGCCCTCCACCCGGTGGTCCGCCTCGGTGGTCCACGCCCGCAGCTCGGCCACGTAGGCGGGATCGGCGCTCAGCTCGGCGTCCGCGCTTCGGATCAGCGACGCCACGGCCTCGAGCGCCGGCTCGCCGACGACGAAGTCCAGCCAGCCGCTCTCCTGCCGCGCGGCCTCCGTCAGCTGGACCTCGAGACCACGGTCGAGCGGGCCTTCGGCGAACGGGCCGCGGTTGGTGTGCCGGCGGCGGATCTGCCGGTACAGCCGGCGCTCAACGGGCAGGGGCGGCCGACAGCCGGCCGGCGCGAGATGCACGAGCGTGTCGCCGCGACCGAGCCGCTGCTGGGCCGGCTCGCCGGCGTTGGCCAGCGCCAGCCGCAGGTTGAACGTGGCGGCCCCGCACGACACGCGCGCGGCGCGGCCCTGCGGGTCGCACACCGAGACCTGGCGGGTCCGGTCGAGGAGCACGTCGATGCCCTCGTCGGTGTACCGGAAGCGCCATGGCTGGGAGTTGTGGATGGACGGCGCCCACACGGCGTCACCGACCGCCGCGATGAACGTCTCGCGGTCCCAGGTCCGCGGCATCGTCGTCTGAGAATTCTGAAGGTTCTGCGAGTTCTGGGACATGGCCGTACCTCCGCTCCCGAAAGGCGCCGGCTGCTCCATACCCCACCGTGACACAGCCGGGTGCACGCCGATCAGGGCAGAAGGTCCCGAGCGGACCGTCGCATCCGCAGGTGATCGCGCCGGACGGCGGGCCGAGCGCGGCGCGGTGTCACCTGGCCGCGACGCCCAGCTCGTAGCCGTTGACCAGGTCGCAGTCGATGCCGATGACGCAGTTCATCGACGCGTCGACCCAGGGGTTGAGCTCGCGCTCGTACCGGGCCAGCCGCGCCTCGTCGAGCACGAGCCGGGCGGCGCCGGTCACCACCACCGTCCAGCCGATCTGGCGCTCCAGGTCGATCATGTCGGCCTCGTAGGCGACGACGACCGAACCGTCCATGGTGGCAGCGCTCGCCAGGCTGGTGCCGAGGTTGCTGCGGATGACGATGGTGTCGCCGTCGAGCAGGTGATTGACGGGTCTGATCGCGGGTAACGCTCGCACGGTGAACACGACCCGGCCGATCGGCACGGAGGCCAGCAGTTCCAGGCAACGTTCACGGCTCAGCGGTTGCAGCGCCGCCATCCGTGCCCTCCTTCCCCATTCACCGACGGATCACCGCCGAACTGTGCGGCACGTCCCCGAGGGACGCCAGAGACCAAAGACCCGGCTTCAGCGGGACCTTATGACCGCGCCACCGCACTTGACCCGCTCCGGGCCGCACCGCGCGGGCCGGGCCGCGCGGGCCCGCACCGCCTCAGCAGACCGCTTCAGGATATGACCGGCGCCCGGTAGGAACGCGGCTCATCCTCGGTCTTCGCGGAAAGATGGCTGACCACGTCGACCACCCCGTCGACCCGCTCGATCTGGCGGACCACGGAGGGGACCACCGAGCTGCGCTCGACCTCGCCCAGCAGCGTCACCACACCGTCGTCAACCTCGACCCGCATCTGGGAGCGCTCGACGCCGACCAGCCCGTCGAGGGCCTCGGCCAGGATCTCCCGGTGAATCTCCGCGTCCGAGCGCAGGAAGACCTTCAGCAGGTCGCGGCGGGTCACCATGCCGATGATCCGGCCCAGTTCGTCGACGACCGGCAGCCGCTTCAGCCCGGCCGCCTCCATGATCCGCGCCGCTGCCGGCAGCGAGGTCGTGCCCATGACGGTGACCGCCGGGGCGTTCATCAGCTCGCCCGCGGCGGTCGCGTGCGCCTTGCCGCGCGCCTGGCGCGTGTGGCGGGCCTCGAACAGCCGGACCCGGTCGTCGTCGCCGGCGAACTCGATCTTCGCCAGCAGGTCCGCCGACGACACGACGCCGACGACACGGTCGAAGGCGTCGACCACCGGCACCGCGTTGACCTCGTGCGCCTCCAGCAGGTCGACGATCTCCTTGAACGGGGTGTCCTCCTGCACCGACACCGCCCCGATGGTCATCACGTCCGCCACGTTCCACCGGCTCATCTGCGGCCTCCTTCGTCGTGTCATCACGTCGTCACGCCCCGACCGTATGACCGGGCCCGATCGGCGGGCAGGGCCCAACGGCACCGTCGCCGGGTGCCGTTGGACACCGTCCGCGCGGGGCCAGGACCGGTGCGCAACAGCGTGTGCGACCCCCCAGCCATAGACGGCGGTTCCCCGCCCACCACAGCCGGTTCCTCTTGGGAGGACAGCTTCCAACAGGCTCCAACCTGGAGGTTCGATCGCTATGCGGACCTGGTGTCACACCGCAGAGGGTCTATGTCCCGGCGTGGTCGTCTCAGAAGTCGTCATCGTCGATGAAGCGCAGGCGCGCTTGGCTGGGGATCCACGAAGTTGAACGTCCTGGCGCCAGTCAGCCGGACTGTGGACCTGGTCAATGCCTTACGATGTTGCGTCTGAATGCTGTGCCCATTTCGGCGTCCACACCCTTTCATCGGGTGTGTCGACTCGTCTGGAGCTGAGGTGGTCGCGAAGTTTGCTGAGCGCGGGATGCGGGTTGTCCTCGCGCCAGATCAGTGACATCGGGTAGATCGGTGCCGGGTCGCGCACCGGTATGCGCCGCAGGTCGTAGCTGTCGGGC